>CALDGT010000598.1 GCA_937942935.1 uncultured Chloroflexota bacterium
CCACCATTTGACGACGACGGCTTCTTGCGCTGATACTGGTAAAATGACAATCATCAGAACACCCATTATAAAAAGCATTAACTTTGTTCGAATGTTACTACTCCTTAAAATTAAAGATAGGACAATAGTTTGTAAATAAGCGCATTGAGCGCGTTATTCCCGCATTAAAGGCTGGCAAGAATCTCTAATGATTAAGTTGGTCGCCAGCGTAATATTTTTTTGGACGTTCTCTGGGTATTCAATTTGCTCCAATAGGAGTTTGACACCCACCCGCCCCATTTCTTCTAAGGGTTGATGAACGGTTGTTAATTTTGGATAGGTATTATCTGCTTCTGGAATATCATCAAACCCGATGATAGAAATATCTTGTGGAATCCGCAGACCTGCTTCTCGAATGGCATCCATCGCGCCGAGCGCCATCGCATCATTCGAGGCAAAAATCGCAGTTATCGGATTTTCTAATTGCAATAATTCACGACTCGCCCGATACCCCGACCCCTTGCCAAAATCACCTTTGACAATCAATGATGAATCTATCGGAATATCATAATCTTTGAGGGCATTGATATACCCATCGTAGCGGTCTTTTGAACTGCTCAGTTCCAAAATCCCAGTGATAAAGGCTATGCGTTTGTGTCCTAATTTAATGAGGTACTCAGTCGCTTTATACGCCCCTTCCCAGTTGGTCGCGTTCACCGATGAACTGCGCCCAGAGGGGTCTACGGCATCTATGAGGACATAGGGATAATTGGTCTTTGCAAGTGCATCTAAAAATTCAGTGGAAAGCAATGGCACAACCAACAAAATACCTTCGGTTAAACCATTAGCGATATATTGCAAATAATTTGGCTCGTTATTGCTTTTGCGGTGTGTGGTATAAATCATCAATTCATAATCTACCCGCACCAATTCGAGGTCTATCCCGCGTAAAATTTCGACAATGTAACTGTTGTCTAAACCCGGAATAACTAACCCCATCACATTTGACTTTCCACCCGCCAAACTTCTGGCTTGCAAGTTCACCACATACCCCAATTTTTGGGCGGCATCTAATACGCGCGTCCGAGTGGCTTCTTTAACACCACTTTTGTTGTTAAAAACA
>CALDGT010000599.1 GCA_937942935.1 uncultured Chloroflexota bacterium
AAGCCAAACGGGTAGAATATCGCTACTTGCGTCATGCGTGGAAATGGATTCAACAGGGTGGGATTGTGATGTGGGTGGTGTATCGCCATCACATCACCGAGAGCGCAACAACCTTCCTCAGCCGTCATAGCGCCCGTGTGGATATTTGGGGATTGGAGGGCAAGCACTTGCATGAGTATGACCAGATAATCGTGGTGGCAATCAAGGGCAAGCACAGCAATCCACAGGTGTTATACGACCACATCATGGCGACCAAAGACGACCCGCATCCGTTGCCCATTCTCGAAAAGCCTGTGTATCAAATCCCCCCACCGCCGACCATTGCCCGCTTCACATTCGCACCCGATGAGGTCACACCTGAACTCGGATTGAAACTCATCCAAGAACGTGGAGCGCATCTATCTGCTAGATTCAATGCGCTGTTCGCCATCCCGCCAACCGATGAACAGATTGAGACCATCGTCCCGCCTCGCCCTGGTCACATGGCGTATGTGTTGGCAGGTGCGGCGACATCGGGCATTGTCATGGAGACCGAGACATACGGCAAGGTAGCGATGCGGAGTGTGGTGAAGCATGTTGAGGAACGGAGTGATGCCGTCATCACGCAATCGGGCAGTGAGCAAGTCACCATCACCAGCAAACCGAAAGCCAGCATCACATTGCTCACTCAGACAGGGAGCATCGTCAATTTGGCAGGGGATGATGATTTACTCAATTTCATCGTGACCAATAAAGACCGCCTCATCGAATTTGTGAAATCGCGCTTTACACCCCTCTACGAGTTTGATTACGCGGGATTTGGGCGGATTCTGGACGGGATTGCATTGGTGAAGGGCGATAAACGGTATCCGTTATTCACACCCCAAAAACACGTCATTGGTGCGATTCTAAAGGGTTTTGAAGAACGGCGCGGGATATTCTTGGTCGGTCAGATGTCGACGGGGAAGACCCTAATGGGTGGCACAGTGGCATCGGTCATCGGTAGTGGCGCACATCCGACCTTCCGCAAGCACATTTCACAAGGTGGGGTGGTGGTGATTGTCTGCCCGCCACACTTGGTCAGTAAATGGAAACGCGAAATCTTGGGCATCAACCCGAATTGCATCATCCATCAGGTGAATCGGCATGAGGATATGAAGGCGTTCATGAATGTGCCTCATAAACTCGGCTACCCGAAAATCGCCATCATCAAACGCGACATGACCAAACTCGGCAGTGGGTGGCGTGAATCGGTGGTGTGGCGTAATCATCCGTATGCGTTGTGGCAAAAGGACGGGACCCCACCCATCGGCACAAGTGAAAATACGAAACGGGTGTACACCGTCGAAAAACCACACTGCCCGCATTGCCATCATGTCTTAACGGGTGACGAGGATACGCGCACGAAAGAGGAATTCATCACCTACTTGGGTGCATCCAAGCGCGAGTGTCCACAATGCCATTCACCCCTGTGGCAGGAAATCCGCCCAGATAAAACGCCCACCTATCAACAGGTGGCACAGGAATGGCGCAACATCACCCGCCGTCGCTTGGTCATGTCTGATAATCCGTTGCCAGCCATTTTTATCCGCAAACCAAAGCGCCGAATCGTACCTATCCAACGTCCTGTCATCGCGCCACAAAATCCGCGTTATCGCCTCGACCAATACATCAAGAAGCGGTATCGCAGGGACATCGCCTTGCTGATATGGGATGAGGTGCATGAAGCGCAACATTCCGACACAGGCAATGGTGAGGCATTCGGACGGCTTGCCAATTGTGCGCGTGCCACCCTCGCCATGACAGGCACACCGTTCAATGGTTATGCTTCGTCACTGTTCAACCTCGAATACATCCTGAATCCGCGTGTGAGGCGGGATTATTATTGGGGTGGGGGAGTGCGATACACACGCAAGCGGAAGGGGAGCAAAGACTTTCCAGCCACACAACCCAATGGCGATAAGACCACCAGAGGGCAACAAGAATCGCGTTGGGTGGCTCAAATGGGTGTGCGAGAACGGGTTGAGACCACCGTCAAGAATATCTCCTCTGCGGGCAAACTGACAGGGACAGAAACATACGTCCGTCCGTATGAGGAAACGTCTGGCATCTCCCCGATGCTGGTATCCACCATGCTTGACCATACCATCTATTTCAGCTTATCCGACCTCAAGAAGCACCTACCGATGTATTCGGAGACGACCTACTCAGTGGACATGGATGCTTCGATGGAGTCGGAATATGAGGATGTGGTGAAAAAGTTGCTCGATTGCCTCATCGCCCAGAAGAATGAATCCGCCAAAGCCAAAGACCATACCATCCTGCCCAAGTATCTGCAATTCACGATGGGGTGGGTGAATGCGCCCTGGCGCGATTACCGCATCCACGACAAATGGGGGACAGAAATCGCACGCGCCTTGCCTCAAGATTACCAACCGAGTGATATGAGTGATGAAGATTGGTTTTTGTATGGGGGTGATGAGTTATCTCCCAAAGAGGAAGCGTTTGTCGAATACATCAAAGACGAACTTGAGGACGGCAGACCGTGTATTGTGTACTGTCGCCAGACACAGAAGAATGATATTCAGATTCGTCTGCAACACTTGATACAGACGCATGTGAATGCCAACACGTACATCCTGCGAAGCAACATCAATGCAGAACGGCGTGAGGCGGTGATTGACAAACAAATCGGGCAGGGGATGGAAATCCTCATCTGCAATCCTGAAATTGTCAAGACGGGCTTGGATTTGGTGTTCGCACCGACCATCTTATTCTATGAACCGACCTTTAACCTATCCACGATGATGCAGGCGGCGGCTCGGAGCTACCGACTCAATCAGACATTCCCGTTATGCCG
>CALDGT010000600.1 GCA_937942935.1 uncultured Chloroflexota bacterium
TTATCCTGATAACTCTTTTGATATGGTTATCATGAACCCCCCATTTACCCGTGATACCAGCCATGAATTGAAAATAGAAAATACACCGAATCCCATGTTTGCAGCATTTGGTGCTACCCCAGAAAAACAGCGCAAAATGGCAGACCGCGCAAAACAACTTACAAAAGGGACATGCGCTCATGGTAATGCAGGTGAGGCTTCAATGTTTTTGGCATTGGCAGATAGAAAACTCAAGCCAGATGGTATTTTGGCATTGGTTATGCCAATCACCATCATCACAGGCTCATCATGGGAAAAATCTCGGCAATTACTTTATAAGGGATATCGGGATTTAATTATTGTGACTGTTGTCGGTTTATCGAGTAAGCGAATGGCATTCTCTGCTGATACTGGTATGGGAGAGTGTCTTATTATTGCTCGCAAAGGCGCGAATGATACTAAACGGGCAATATTTGTAAATCTCTATGAATCACCAACTTCATCTTCTGTCGGCATATCATTGGCACAGGAAATCTCCGATTTAATTGCGAATCATTCAATTATGCGCCTAGAGGATTTAACACCAGATGAAAGCCTCATCCGATTTGGGAAAGGGCTTGTTGGGAATGTGGTTAATGCGCCTATCACTAATGAAGGTAGCTGGAATTTAACCCGGATTGCAGATCTCAGTTTAGCAAAACTAGCTTATCAAATGGTGACACATAAACGTTTTTGGTTGCCTCGTATGAATTGGCAAAATATACCTCATTTTGCGATAACAACAGCAGGCGAAATCGGAAAAATTGGTCCCTATCACTTGGATGTTAGCAAAAAAAATCCGAATGGGAGCATTCGCGGTCCCTTCAAAATTATGGACTTAAAACCCCACCGCGTCCCATCTTATCCTATCCTTAATTCTCACCATGCCCCTCGTGAATATACAATGATGTTTGAACCAGATAGCGAAGGGATATCTTACACGGGTAAAGACGACCAAGAGCAACTCAGCATCATTGCGAAAATCGAAAAAGTTTGGGCAACAGCCAATCACTGCCATGTTAACTTAAATTTTCGGTTTAATAGCCAAGCAACAGCTATGCAATTCACTCCTGAGAAAACAATTGGTGGGCAAGCATGGATTTCACTCCAGTTACCTACAGTAGACCATGAAAAAGCCATGGTGTTATGGGGCAACAGCACACTCGGTTTGTTGTTGCGGTGGTGGCACTCCTCCAAACAGCAAGCAGGACGGGGTATTATCACCAAAGAGACACTCCAAACCCTGCCCGTGTTAGATGTGACCGCCTTAACATCCGAACAATTAGCGCAAGCAGTCGCTATTTTCGATGAATTATGCGAGCAACCCATGAAACCCATTCATGAATTGCATCAAGACCCCATCCGCCAAAAATTGGATGAACAATTCATCACGCGGGTAT
>CALDGT010000601.1 GCA_937942935.1 uncultured Chloroflexota bacterium
ACCAATCACACCTAATAAAGCAATCATCACCAAAATAATCGGCAAGCGTGTCGCATCTGCATTTTGTGGTGCGGCGGCGGTCACGACCAATGGTGCAACCAACAACGATACCAAGTTCACGACTTTAATCATCGGATTCAACGCGGGACCAGCTGTATCCTTAAATGGGTCGCCAACGGTATCACCAACGACTGCGGCTTTATGGGCATCTGATTTTTTGCCACCATAATGCCCTTCTTCGATATACTTTTTAGCATTATCCCATGCCCCACCAGCATTACTCATGAACACTGCCATGAGTTGCCCTGCAAGGATAATCCCCGCCAAAAATCCACCGAGCGCAGGCGCACCGAGCAAAAATCCGACAACTATCGGGGTCAAGACAGCCACAACACCCAATGGCAATAATTCACGTTGGGCGGCGCGGGTGGATACACCGACACATTCGGCATAATCGGGGGTGACTGTGCCTTCCATAATTCCGGGGATACGCAATTGCTTGCGAACAACACCTATCATTTCAAAGGCGGCACGATTCACCGAGCGAATCAGCAATGCGCTGAATAAGAAAATGAGACCGCCACCAATTAAGAAACCGATGAACACAACAGGTTCAGCAATATTAATACCCGTGCCAAACAATGTTTTTTCGAGTGGGATTCCCAAACCCAATTGCACCACACGAGTATCAGTGAGGAACGACCCAAATAACGATACTGCCGCAATCACAGCCGAGCCAATCGCAACGCCTTTGGTGATGGCTTTGGTGGTATTGCCAACCGCATCTAACGAATTGAGGGTTTCTGCGGCTTGACCTTTACTTTCGCCAGCGAGTTCCGCCACACCTTGCGCGTTATCTGAGATGGGACCAAACGCATCCATCGAGACATTATTGCCTGTGAGGGTCAACATCCCAATGCCTGTCATCGCTACCCCATACAACACGGCGGTGAAAGTATCTACCAACTGAATCCCTTCCCCATCCGTGATAGGGAATAATCCAAAAATCAAAACACTGGCGAGGATGCTACCAGCAATCACAAAAATTGCCCAAACACTGCTTTCCATCCCAGTTGCCAAACCACTCAAGATGGTGGTTGCGGGACCCGTTTGGGTATTTCTGGCGATGTCTTTCACTGGGTTATGGGCTGTATCCGTAAAATAGGCGGTCACTTTTTCGATGACAATCGCCAACAAAATACCAATCAGCACACAAGCAAACGGTTGCCAAATCACACCACCGCTATTGATATTCGCCTCGCGCATATATACCACCGTAAATATGCCGAATAAAACAGTGCTAATGACGGCGGCACTATAAAACCCGCGCGTGATAGCTTTGAGCGCATCTTTTCCGCCAGTAGATTTGACCAAATAGGTGCTGATAATGGAGCTAAGAACACCAATCCCACGGACAACCAATGGGAACACAATCCACAAAGGGCTACGGGTGACAGTAGCGAGCGCCAAGCCTAAAATTAAGCCAGAGACAATCGTCACCTCGTAACTCTCAAAAATATCTGCCGCCATGCCCGCACAATCACCGACATTATCCCCAACAAGGTCGGCAATTACCGCCGCATTGCGTGGGTCATCTTCAGGCAAATCGGCTTCCACTTTCCCGACCAAATCAGCGCCAACATCGGCGGCTTTGGTATAAATCCCGCCACCCACACGCATGAATAACGCGAGCAGTGTGCCACCAAAACCGAATCCGAGCAGGGCATCTGGTGAAGCAATACCAAAAATGATGAAAATAATTGTCCCACCAAACAAACCTAAACCATCGGTCAACATACCTGTGATTGTCCCAGACCGATAGGCAATACGGAGTGCATCGCCATAACCGCGTTTGGGGTCAACTGCCGCCGCCGCAACACGCACATTCCCTTGAACAGCCATATTCATGCCGACAAAGCCAACTAATGCAGAGAAAATAGCCCCCATCAAAAATGCACCAGCACGTCCAATCGCAATATTCATCCGCGCAGAATCGCATTGGCTTGTCCCTTGTTGGACAATTGCCGCTTCTTCTTCATAAACAACCGCATTTTCTTGGAGCAAATGCAAAGCGTCGCCACTTAAATCTGGGTTTTGTTGGGCAACTTTTGTGCGAATATCATCGGCACGCGCCAAAACACCCGCACGCGCTTCTTCTGCCACGGTTGGGCAAAAATGTTCAATGGCGTATGGGGTGGGATTCACCACATACACACTAAAAAAGAGTACCACCACTAAAACAGCGATGAGGGTGGCAACAATTTTGAATTGTGAGCGTAAATAGGCATTTGCCCCTGTTTTAATATAACCCCAAACTTCTTGCATCTTCGCAGACCCTTTGCCCTCTGCCAAAATTTGTCTTGTCAAGAAGCCTGCATAAAGCAAACCCGCTACTGCTATCGCTAAAACGATGTAAATCAGTATGGACTCTGTGTCGTTTAGAGGTCGCATAAAGTTCTCCTGTGTTCTAAGTAAAATAACTGTGGGATTTGTGCAAACACATATCCCCTCCAAAACCTAATTTAAGTATATACCCGTAATGTCCTTTCTAATAGTGCAAAATTTCACAAATAAGTATTGACACTTGGCACATAACACAAGTGTGAGCTGATAGTGTAAAATTGAGTGGGATATTTTGAATATGGTCAAATTACTGAAAGATTAAATTATGGTCATTACCAACCAAAAAGACCTAAAAGGCATTATGGCAATTGGGCGCATTTGTGGACTCGCCTTACAACACATGATAGAACAGGCACAAGTAGGCATGTCTACTGCCGAGCTAGACCAAATTGGCGCCAATTTTTTAGCCAAGCATAAAGCACGTTCTGCGCCGATTTTGGCATATCGTTTCCCCGGTCATACGTGTATCAGCATCAATGACGAAGCGGCACATGGCATCCCTAGCGCCAATAAAATCATCCAAGCTGGGGATTTGGTCAATATAGATGTTTCTGCCGAAAAAGACGGGTATTGGGCAGATTGTGGCATGAGCATTTGTATGCCACCGATAGCCCCAGAACGCCAAAAGATGTTAGATGTCACTCGTGCGGCATTTGATGTCGCATGTGACAGTGCAAAGGCGGGGGTTTGGGTTTATGAGGTAGGGCGTGCGGTAGAACGATTCATCGTCAAAAGTGGCTTTCAGGTATTAGACCAACTCGGTGGGCATGGGGTTGGACGCGGGATTCATGAAGCACCGTCTATTCCGAATTGGTATTATCGCACTATGCGCGAAAAATTAAGCGAAAATGGTGTGGTGACATTAGAACCATTTGTCTCTACCCGCACACGGGTGGTGATGCAAATGCCCGATGGCTGGACACTCAAAACCAGCGATGGTAGTTTGGCAACACAATATGAACACACCGTGATTATCACCAAAGGCAAGCCAATTTTAGTGACAACTGTTGAGTAGAGGCGATATTCTCGTCGTCCTACATAGAATATCATCCACGTTTTAAGGGCATGAATTATCCATGCCCATGAAGAATATTTAGGAGAAAATTTTATGCGTAGCACCCATTTATTTAATTATG
>CALDGT010000602.1 GCA_937942935.1 uncultured Chloroflexota bacterium
TTCATATAGGTTAATTTATGCTATAGTAAATAGAAAATTAGGCTAGTTTTTGCGAATGATAATTATGAATACAAACCCTTCTACAATTCATATTGATGAATTACACCAAATGCCCGCCTTTCATAATTTATCCCATACTCAACTCCAACGCCTGAGTATCTTGATGATACGGCGCAAATTTGCACCCGGTCAATTTATCTTTATTGAAGGTGAGCGATCAAATTCATTATGGTTTGTAGCGCATGGGCGCGTCAAAATCATGAAACAATCTCAAAATGGGCGGGTGAACGGATTATGCCTCATGAATAAGGGCAAATGCTTTGGTAGTTGTCCATTATTTGAAATGGAAAAACACCCCGCAACCGCCCAAGCCCTAGACGAAGTGACACTGTTTGTCTTGCCATCGGATGCGCTCCAAAAAGCCAAACAGACCGACCCGCAATTGGTGAAGGCATTGTTGCATATTTATAGCCAGCGCCTAGAGCATTTAACCACCATCACCGAGATGCTAGGCACATGGACTGTCGCTGAACGCATTAACGATAATTTGTTGGCTTGTGCGATTCAAGAAGACGGGGAATTTATCGCCAAACTGACACACGAAAAATTAGCAGAACTCGCTGGCACAGTCCGCGAGGTTGTGTCGAGACATTTGGCACAACTCGAAAAAGCCGACATTATCAAGATGACCACAGGGCATATCATCATCAAAAAACCATCAGAACTCAATTCACCGTGTGCGTGTGCAGGAGTGGTGGTTTAATATAAACGTGATTTGAGTCACATTTTTACCATCTACACATCCACTATACTGAGTATTAATCAGGAGTTCAATTTTAAGATGGTAACAATATGATGATTAGCCAAGAACTATTATCTGGTATCCCATTATTTAGCAAATTAAGCCCGCGTACACAACGGTATATCGCAGAAAAATCATTGCGCCTCGAATACCCTGTTGGTCACATCCTCTATCGTCAAGGCGATTCTCCTAGCCCATTATATGGTTTATGTTCTGGGCGGGTAAAATTGTATCGGCAATCTAAGGAAAAATGTCAAATCTTGGCGCTCCCCATGCAAGGGGATTGCATCGGCGCAGAATCTATGCCTACAGGCGCAACCAATCCCTATTCGGCGATGACGCTCACCCCAGTGGTGACAATTTGCCTTTTCCCACACGTTCTACAAGTCTTATTAGATGAACTCCCAGATTTTCAAGAATCTTTTTTGCAACTCATCACAGGCAGGCTAAAACAATTTATCACACTGGTTCACGATTTGGCATTTCGCAATGTGACATCACGCCTAGCGATGGTGTTAGTCTTACGCGCCGATACCGAAGGGCAACCACACCCCGAAGGGGTGATAATAGACCGATTGCTCTCGCAACAAGAATTTGCAGAGATGGTCGGGACTGCCCGTGAGGTGGTTTATCGCACCTTCAAAAAGTTTGAAAATGACGGTCTCATTCAAATTAATCGCAAAAATATCCTCATTCGCAATTTACCCGCCCTCCGTATTATCGCCATACAAGAATCACGCTAATCGCTTATTAATGTGACTTGGGTCACGTCCCCTTTTGATATTCTAAACGACAATTCAAGTAAGTTGCTTTATCGTCAGGATAAGGCATCTATTGTGCATATATCCTATAAAGGGAGATAGAACATCAATGAAAAGTCATAGAATATCGTTAAAAAATCTTTTGACATTCGGGATATTAGCCCTTAATATCGCTGTTTTAGTTATTTTTTTGATGCCAGAATTATCAACAAAGGCGCAAGGTAGTAGTGCCGATTGGCAAACGATTGCCACAGAACGTGGTTTGACCGAAGCTGATTTACGCGCCGCCGCCATGACCTATACCCCTAGTGGCAAGCACGATGAATTTGTCATGTTTGCATCTGGTGGGCATGGTGGGCAAGTGTTGGTCATCGGCGTGCCATCTATGCGCCTCTTACGCACCATTGGCGTGTTCACTCCCGAACCATGGCAAGGCTATGGCTATGGGGTTGGGGATGAAATCATCGAGAATGGTGCACCGGAAGGCAGTGATGTCGAGTGGGCAGATACCCACCATCCCGCCCTCAGCGAGACGAACGGCGAATATGATGGGCAATGGTTGTTCATCAACGACAAAGCCAATGGGCGCGTTGCGGTGGTTGACCTGCGCGATTTTGAGACCAAACAAATTGTAGATAATCCCTTATTTTTAGGCGACCACGGCGGGACATTTGTCACCCCCAACACCGAATATATTATTCAAGGGGGTCAATACTCGACCCCACTCGGCGCGGAATATGCCCCGATTGCCGAATATCAAGATAAATATCGTGGCATGATTACCTTTTGGAAGTTTGACCGTGAAGCGGGGCGCATTGATATGAGCAAATCATTTGCGATGGAATTACCCCCTTACTGGCAAGACTTATGCGATGCAGGCAAATTGGTCTCTGAAGGATGGGTCTTCTGCAATTCTATTAACACAGGGATGGCTACTGGTGGTATCGAAAGTGGCAACCCCCCATTTGAAGCAGGTGTAAGCCGTGACCCATTCGATTATTTGCATATCATTAACCTAAAAGCCGCTATTGGTGTGTTTGAAGCGGGCAACACCACCGAAATCGCAGGGATGCAGGTGATTTCGCTCGATACCGCCATCGCCAATCAGTTATTATTCTTCACCCCCGAAATGCGTAGCCCACACGGTGTTGATATTGCGCCAAAGGGTGATTTTATCGTTGCCTCTGGCAAACTCGACCCGCATGTCACCATTTATAGCTTCGATAAAATTCAAACTGCCATCGCAAATAGTGATTTTGAAGGCACAGATGTATTCGGTGTCCCTATTCTCACATTTGATAATGTTGTTGAA
>CALDGT010000603.1 GCA_937942935.1 uncultured Chloroflexota bacterium
TGACCTTCAAAACGGAAAATGCTCCCATACACATTTGGTTTACCCAATTTTGCACAGGCATCATTCACCAAATAGCGTGTCGGAAAGTTATCTGTGCCGTCTATGATGACATCATACGGCGCAAAAATTTCGAGTGCATTTTCAGAGGTTAGGGGTTCATTATATTTGATGATTTCAATATCGGGATTAATATCTTTAATCCGAATTTCGGCGCTATCGAGTTTCGATTTGCCGACTGTGGATAATCCGTGAATGATTTGGCGGTGCAAATTGCTTTCATCCACAATATCATAATCTACCATCCCCATTGTGCCGATTCCCGCCGCCGCCAAATATAGCGCGGTTGGACTGCCCAAGCCACCTGTGCCGATGAGCAGAACTTTGGCGGCTTTCAGTTTACGTTGTCCTTCAATCCCGACTTCGGGCATGATGACATGACGGCTATAACGGCGGATTTCTTCGTTATTAAGTGTTGCTTGTTCCGTGACTAACGCTTGCATGATACTCCTTTTTTTATAATCCAATTTGTTGGATGAGTTTGTTGGTGGGGGTTGCCCCATAATTGATATGTTGCGTTTTTCCGTGACCATCTAAGATAATGGTTGTTGGCGCAGAAAACACACCCCATTTTTGGGCAATTTCTGGTTTTTCTGCGCTATTGATTTCAATAATTTGCACTTTATCGCCCAATTGCGATTCGAGTTTATTCAGCGCGGGGCGTTGTTGTGTTTGGCAAGGGACACAATTATTCATTGAAAAATAAATAATTGCAGGTTTGCCTTTCATCAATTGATTGAGAATATCATCTCCCGATTGATTTAACCGCATAATGTTCAATTTTTGCCGATATTGAAACCAGACAAATGCACCGAATCCGATACCGAATAAAATACCAACAAACAAAATACGCTCTAACATGCTATGCCTCGCTTATTGCACATTCTGAATAGGGGATTGGTCAAATCCTTTAATTCCTAACCGATTGAATTGATAGTACATCCAACATCCCAAACAAAAATTGAGCCAAAAATTCAAATTTGCCAGCGCAATCACAACCCAAACCAATATCCAGCCAAAAACGGGTGCATTTGCCAAAATGAGGAGTGTCCCCGCGCCATTAAAAATGCTCCCCACCAACATCGCAAAACGATGCGGTTGTGGATGGTCTGCGATGATATTGGGTTTGACAATGCCCGCAGGTTTGAGCCATTGGGTATAGATGAACTTATATGGTGCAAATGGGGCATCTATTGCGCCTAAAAATTGACTGATGGCGACAAATGCCACAAATAACCAACTATTGAGGATGAAACCAACAATCAAAATGATAATGGTCAGGGCTTGCCCAACTTTGAGACCATTTTGGTCTACTTTGGGGAGTGTTTCGGATGTCATAGCATGTATTCCCTCCAAGAATGAACTGTCAATGTTGTTTGATTAGACAAATATATCCGATATGGTTAGTCAGATATTAGACGACATAACCCGTCATCATCATACTTCTGGTTCTTGATTCAGATGTGAGATACGGGTTTTTATAACAAGATGGTGTTTAACACCCACCAGCAATGCTAGGGATAATCCGCAAGGCGCTACTGTCTTCAATACTGGTCTCTAAGCCTTGCAAGAAGCGGGCATCTTCATCGCCGATGAAAATATTCACGAAATTACGCAATTCGCCATCTTTGAAGAGATGTGTTTCGAGTTCTGGAAATTGTGATACGAGGTCATTTAATGCCGCGCCAACGGTATCGCCACCGACAGTCACTTGGGCGGTATTGTTGGTATAAACGCGCAATGGGGTAGGGATTTTGATTGTTGCCATTTGAGTGATTTATCCTTTCTTATCGTTATCTGATTTTTTGCTTGGGCGACTTTTTCGTTTCCATACACGGTCTAGGTATCCGCCCACTAATTCAGTCATCGTTTCGACCTCGACTAAAAATGAGTCGTGACCAAAAGACGCTTTGACTCGTTGATATTCTACATTTTTCTTCAGCCGACGGAGTGGATCTACCAATTCGCGGGCTTGTTTATCTGTATAGAGCCAATCACTGCTAAAACTGACCACCAAAAAATTAGCATTGGTTTTGCGGAGTGCATCGTAAATGGTGGAATAACCATCGGATACATCATAATAATCCAGTGCTTTGGTGATATATAGGTACGAATTGGCATCGAATCGCTCTACAAATTTGACACCCTGATGTTGCAAATAACTTTCGACTGCAAATTCGGTGTCGAAACTATAAATAAATTCTCTGCTATTTTGCAATCTACGCCCAAATTTTGTTTCGAGCGAATATTCGCTCATATAGGTGATATGCCCAATCATCCGCGCCACCGCCAAACCCGCATCTGGTTTTTCTGGGTAGTTATAATAGTCCCCTTTGCGCCAACTGGGGTCGGCATAGATGGCTTGCCTGCCAATTTCGTTGAAGGCGATATTTTGGGTGGATGAGCGTGGTGTGCTGGCGATGAATAACACATTCTCGACCCGTTCAGGATAATTCACCGCCCATTGAAGGGCTTGCATCCCGCCCATACTCCCGCCTGCGATGGCGAATAACTTTTCGATTCCTAATTTGTCCATCAAGTAGCGTTGGGCTTCGACCATATCGCTAATCGTTGTCACAGGAAAGCGCAATCCATACGGTTTTCCGTCTGGTGCAGGGGATGCTGGTCCTGTACTGCCTCTGCATCCGCCAATGACATTTGAACATATCACATAATAGCGATTGGTATCGAACATTTTACTTGGTCCAACCGCATCATCCCACCAACCGGGTGTTTCGTTGGGGTCATCGGTATAATATCCCGCCACATGTGAATCGCCAGAGAGGGCATGACAAATGAGAATCACATTCGATTTGTCTTCATTCAGTGTCCCGTATGTTTCATAGGCGATATCAAATGTGTCTAATATCCCGCCAGAACGCAATTTTAGTGGGGTATCAAAGTGGGCAATTTGTCGCTCTACAACACCAACACTATGTTCGCGGGTAAAGACCAATTCTTTCTTTTTGGGTTTAGATTTTCCATTTCCGTTAGGCATTTGTCACCTAGATGCTATTGTTATGATTGATAAGGATATGATGTTACCATCGGTGGGCGAATATAAACACGATATGTTGTGTCCTACAAGCCACCTATAAAAATATCATATCCCCGATTGATTAGGACGGCATGTATACCGTCCTAAAATTTTCAACATTTTGCTTATTTTTGCGATACTGCTAAGGCTTGGTCCAAATCCCACAGAATATCGTCAATGTCTTCGATGCCGATAGACAGACGGATATAATCGGGAGAGACACCGCTTAACACTTGGTCTTCTTCTCCTAATTGGCTGTGGGTGGTGGTAGCAGGGTGAATGGCGAGGGTACGCGCATCACCGACATTTGCCAAGTGAGAGACCAATTTGAGGTTATCAATGAATTTTTTGCCTGCTTCTTTGCCACCTTTAATGCCAAAACCCAACACAGCGCCCGCCCCTTTGGGGAGGTATTTTTTGGCGCGGTCATAGCTTGGATGGCTTTCGAGACCGGGATAATTGACCCAT
>CALDGT010000604.1 GCA_937942935.1 uncultured Chloroflexota bacterium
ATGCTCAAATTCATGCCTTGCGCCACATTCGATTGCACCAACGCGGTGGCATTTTGGCTATTGGCAGTCGGCAATAATTCGACAACCACTTCGTTAATCAAAAAGGTGATACGGCTCAATCCGTTAGATGTTTGGATGAGCATCCCATCGGTGAGCGTATTTTGGCACGATGCCGATTCGCCACTCTCGAATACAAAGGCTTGCATGGGTCGCCAATAATCATCGGTGCCATCGGTGATATACAGCGCGTCTAAGGTTTGGGTCGCATCGGTGATTCCGAGCAAATCCACAAACACCCACCCGATAAACCCTGTATTGAGGTCTTCAACCTGAATCCATGTGCTATCTAAATTGCGGGCGACAGCGCGTAATGTCTGGTTCGGTTGCGCGGTGGTGACAACCAACCCATTGAGGTCGGGTGTGCTACGCAAATTGACGGCGGCGGATGAATTGACAAATACATCTACCATTGGGCGGGCTTCGGCGGTGTCTTCTAGGTAAATATCGCCAAACAGCAACAATTCGACATCTTGCAGATTGCGAAAGTCTGCCATCAATAGGCGAATTTCTGCGACACCCCATAAATTTTGTTCAAGATTGAGGGTACTCAATTTGAGCGAGCGTACCTGATGAATGGGTAATAAATCACCGGGATTGAGAAAATCAAACGGCAGGCGTTCATCGGTTGGGACGACATCCACTTGGCGGTTGCCATAGCAAATTTCGTTTTCACCTAATGCCTCGCAAATTTGGGCGATTTGCTCCATAATCGTTTGGACATCTTCATCACAATTGTCCGATTGTCCCAGATTTGCCATGAGGATGGGTTGCCCCAGATTGGCAGATGGAACACCATCTTGTCCAATAATATCCTGTGGACTGACCAGAACACCCATAAAAATTGTTAATGCGATGAGGATGTATGCTTTGATTGTCATAACATAACCTCTGGCTAATAAACTTCCTATTTTTATTATACAGACATAACGAAGAATATGCAAACATTGCAATTTACATACGGTTGCGTGCGGGTAGGAAATTTTTCCCCCATAAAATCCATTGGTGGGGGCATTTGAAATATTTCCCCCACAAAAATAGGCAGGTTTGTAGGGTGGGTACTAGGGCGCGTGCGCCCGTATGTCCCACCGTGA
>CALDGT010000605.1 GCA_937942935.1 uncultured Chloroflexota bacterium
ATAGCGTCTGCCCGCTTCTGCAAAACATTGCTCATATTCGGTGACATCGGTCTCTGCCAACCATAACACGACAATCAGTGTCACAATGATAATTGGCAATAAGACGACTGTCCCTGTGATGACAGGACGCGCAAACCACCGACTTTCACCAGTGGGTGTTGTGCCAAATAAGCGGTCTACCAACAATCCTAATAACCTAAAAAATCCAGAAATACGGAGTGCAACTTGACCTAATGCACGTTTGATAAATTTGCCTATTGTATTTTGTTTTTTGCGTCGTTCCCGCGGGGGTTTGGTTGGTGTGGGTGCAGGAGCAGATTTTGTCCCTTCTGTTGAGGCAGGGGATGAGAGACTTAGTTCTTGGGTGGCGCGTTTGGCTTGTGATTTTGACTTATGCAAATCCGCAGAAGATTGCACCTCTGGGATGAGGGGATTACTCTCACCATCGGGCGGGACAAATTCCGCCACCATCAATTGCATCCCCAATTTAGCGAGTTCTTTGAACCCGACCAATACTGTCCCAATATCCACCGACATCAAGACATTATTGAGTTTTTCGTTATCCAAATCGGCAAGGCTCGAATCGCCAAAAACAAGGCGTGTTCCAGCCGTCACCCGATATTGGGTCAATTTGACATTGGGAATCGGTTGCACACCCAATGGGGCAGTATAGAGGGTTTCGTCATCGCCCAAATCTTCTGGGAATGTTTTGGTTTGCCCTTCATGCCGAATGGCAAAAACGGCGCTTCCAACCCGCCCGACAATCAAATCTGACCCACGCAAAACACCGCACCCAATATTGGCTTCATACGGTTTTTGGGCGGTACGATTATATTCAATCAGGTTTTGGTTTATCGCATTAAATAAGTCACGTAAGCCCGCCGTGACACTTCCTGTTGTCGAAAAATAACGCTCGGCGGCGAAACGTGCCATGTTTTCATAAAATGCGGTAGGGGCGATGGCATCTCCCGTCGGCAAAACAAGCGCGAAAAAGGTCTCCATTTCGCGGCTACGGGCAGATTTTTGTGGGGCGATTTCGCATAATGCCCCGGGCGGTGGTGTGCTGATAGCACGTCCACCCACGATGTATAAATGACCAACTAAAGATTCATATTCAAATGCCATAAATGGCTATTTTACACCAAAACAGCAATTAAATCACGTAGTTGTTTCAACTGAAATAGAAAAAACAAAAAATGTGCGCGGGGGTATTTTTTTATT
>CALDGT010000606.1 GCA_937942935.1 uncultured Chloroflexota bacterium
ATCTTATCGTGGGTTGGGGCAATATCAATTGGCATTAGATGAAATGCAATCTGCTCTGCACACCTTTCAGGAATCGAAAGATACACGACGTTCTGCCGCCGTTTTGGGCAATATGGGCGGGGTCTATTTAGAGATGGGCGATAAAGAACAAGCCTATGTGTGTTATCGTCAGGCGGCAGATGCCTTTTTAGAAATTGGCGAGAAAAAGATGTATGGTGAAACACTCCTTGCCATTGCGCGGATGCAATTCAAAGATGGCAAAGTGTGGACGAGCGCCACGACGTATGAGGTCGGACTCGAAAACATCGAAAAGTTGTCTATGGGACAAAAATTATTAAAACGGCTATTCAGTGTCAAGAATCGGCTTTCTGGAACAGGCACAAATTAACACTATTGAGTTTATAACATGAAAAGAATTTCTTTCCGCCAGCGTAATCTCATGCTGGCTTTATTTTGTCTATTAACCAGTTTATACCTGTTTGTTTATAGTGGGCGGCATAGCTTTAATGATGAGTTGCAGATGTTCGACACAACAGGCAGTTTGGTCGAATTTGCCGACACAAAATATGACCTATCTATGTGGTATGTGTGGGTCAATTATGGACAAATGGGGCAAAATACAGATGAGCGATACCCTCTCATCTCGTCCCCGATTGAACCCATGCTCAGCACGCTCGCTACACCCCTCTATTGGTTTGCCAGCCAAAATAATTTGCCTTTGCTCCAAACAACATTCTTATTCAATATATTGGTTGGGGCAGGAGTATGTGTCGTATTTTTTATCTATGCTGTCACATTAGGGTATCGTGATGCTGTTGCATTATTAGGGGCATTAGCATTGGGAACATGTACCATTTTACTGCCCTATACCAAGACATTTCTGCGTGAACCTCTGGCGTTATTTCTTGTCTTATCAGCATCGTTGCTGATGGAGTATGCCTATCAATCCACTAAGATTCAATTCAAACTGATATATGGGGTAGGTGGGCTATTTTTCTTTGGGGTGTCATTCCTCACCAAAGAATCGAATATTTTGCTGTTGCCGATGCTCCTCTTTTTTGCTATCCCCAAAATCCAACTCAACGATAAGCGGTTCATTCGACTCGGCAATAGCGTATTTATCCTCAGCATTATGTTAATTTTGGCGATAATTTACACCCCTTTAGTGAGCCTCATCATCCAAAATCCGCTTGTGGTGAAAGGTTATTTCATTCGCCCAGAATATATCCCATCTGCCCTTCATAGTTATTTTTTGAGCTTGAATGGGAGTTTATGGGGGACATCGCCGATTTTATTGTTAGGGGTGTTTGGTGCTTGGTGGCTCATTCAGCGTGGGCAATATCGGTTATTATTTGGAATATGGATTGGCATATTTGGCATGGTCGTTGGTCATGCGATAATAACAGGGGAACATTGGTTTGGCGGAGCAACGTTGCCCCCTCGTTATCTGATTCCCATCATCCCATTCATCGCCATTCTACTATTGCCTGTAATTGAGCATCTCATCACGAAATTTCCACGATGGTTGATGATTATCACAACAGGATTGGTTATTGTTAGCCTATATTCTCAATTCATCCATGTGGCATTCGATTGGCGTCTATATCCAAAATTATTACCACCCGAATCGAATCAACTCACAACATGGCTACCAAGCCTGAACATGCTCCAATATTCGCGCCCTGTGTTGATGAGCCAATTGTTTGGTAATACTCCCTTCGATTTTGCGTGGATGCGGACTCATTCACTTTTTACCCCGATAATGGCATTTTTGTTGATAATCTTATCCATCATTACACTACGAAGCAGAAAAGCGATATTATCAATACCCCTCATTGTTTTATTGGGTGTTTTGATTATGGGGATGCTCCACACACTAGGCAATGACCCCGCTCATTTTGGCGATAAACCCGCCTTATTTGCGGTTTCTGATATTTTGGATGAGCAAGAGGTGGATGGCGATATTTTGCTCCTCAGCGACCCTGTTTATGTACCATTTTTCTTGAATTATCGCCCATTTGATAAAGCACGAGTGGTATCGGTACAATCTTCACCGGGTGAACGTGCTAGTTTTGAACAAACTCCACTGGTTGTATCGAATGATGTGCGGGAACTACTTGCCCCTCATGCCATTGATTTAATTGACGCGCTCATGGTGAGCCGTCCGCGCTTATGGGTGTTGATGGAGACAAGCCCCTTTCTACCATGGGCGATTCGACCCGTAGAACGCTATTTGAGCGAATATTATTACCTTATCCGCGAAGTGCCAACTGGCACAGATGATGCAACTGTGCGCCTTTTAGAATATGCCAGTACCCGCGCACCAAATCCGCAAAACCCGCCCGAATTTGCCACCAAATTTGTATTTGATGGGCGATTACGCTTAGATGGGTTTTCATTGCCCAATGGCACAACTTATTCACAGGGTGCGATTTTACCCATATCGCTGAGATGGTCGCAGAACAATTTTATCCCTGATGATTACCGTGTGGCATTATTTTTGGCAGATGAGACAGGATTTATTCGCGCACAAGGGACAGATAGCGCCCCAATGGGTGGATTTATGCCGACCAACACATTCGAGTTTGGTGCTTCTGTACAAGATAATCGCGCATTGCGGTTGCCAACAGATTTACCAGCAGGGAATTATCAATTATTTGTGCGTGTGTATACCTTCTCGGATGATGGTACAGTGGTAAATGGCAAACTTGACGATGAAACCGATATAGCTATATTGCCGATTATCATTCAAATCACATCACCTTAAGACTTTGGTCTTATATGGGCTAATGCTTTGGGCTACAATCAAAAAGTGTGTTTATTTACATTATGCCATTAGGTGATTATGTCGGCTGA
>CALDGT010000607.1 GCA_937942935.1 uncultured Chloroflexota bacterium
CGGGGCAATTACCACGACAGGACGTGGCGCAATTCCATCATTGCCCACTCGTGACCAAGTACGCGCATTTATAACAAAAATGGGCTAAGATTATCTGCATAATCACAATTTATTATGACTTAGGGACACATTACATTATGAGCAATGACCCATTAATCAATACCCTGTTTGGGCAGTATCTAATTGAGCAACAAATTCAGGTCGGTGGCATGGCAACCGTTTACCGTGCGACCCACCAAACCCGCCAATTTTTGGTGGCATTAAAAATTCTCAAAAGCAATTACCAACGCGAACCCGATGTTGTGGAGCGATTCAAACGTGAGGCAGAAGTCACCGCCACGCTCAATCATCCGAATATCGTTCAATGTGTAGATTCTGGTGATTTTAATGGCATGTCCTATTTGGCGATGCCATATATCGAGGGCGGAAGCATCGCCGATATGCTCAAAAAAGGAGGCGCACCGATTCCATTATGGCGCACAGCCGATTGGTTATCGCAAATTGCATCGGCACTCGATTATGCCCATCAACATGGGATTATTCACCGAGACCTCAAACCGGGCAATATTTTATTAGATAAAAACCAAAAAGCCTTCCTAACCGATTTTGGGATTGCCCGTGTCTTAGAAGCGGTACGCCTCACGATGCCCGGTACAATGATGCCCGGTACAGTTCGTTATATGTCGCCAGAACAAGCGCGGGGTGAGCCGAATATCAACCACCTCAGCGATATTTATGCCTTTGGTGTGGTCGCCTATATTTTAGCGACAGGATACTACCCATTCGATGGCAGAAATGAACCCGCTATTTTAGACCAGCATCTCACTGTCCAATTGCCACAACCGACCCGCGCTAACCCGCAATTGCCGATAGTATTAGACGGCATTTTGTTTATGTGCCTCGCCAAACGCGCACAAGACCGTTATCAGACTGCCAGTGACTTTGCCAATGCGTTCCGTCATGCCATCCGTGGGTATGAACAGGTGGTTGTGGTTGTAGACCCAAAACGCCCCAATCCTGCGGCAGAAAATCGCCCACCCACCGAAACCAAACCCCCAACAGCATTACGTCGTCCTGCAAATTTCCCAGCAAATATGCCCATACCCAACGCTGACCAACGTCCGCCTACTCAATCACAACGCCCGCCGAATTTTCCTGCCAATGTGCCTGTTCAAAATCAACGCCCACCGACACAACACCAGCGCCCAGACAATTTCCCGCCCAATCAACCACCTGTGGGTATGGGGTATCCATATATCCCGCCACAACCGAAAAAAGATAATAGCAATTTGGTGATTTATGGCATTGTTGGAGCAGTTGCATTGTTGGCTATCATCGCTATTGTGTTAGTCATGCTAGGAGGACGTTGATGAATTACCGCCGATTTGACGATGTAAATCTGTTTTATGACCATGTATCGGCATTTTTGACCGCGCACGAAGCTGAACACAACTTGTTATTAGGCATTATTCGCGGGTTACAAATTGGGGAATACATAGAATATCCGCCTTATTTGGCTTGTGTCGAAAATAATGGGCAAATTGTGGCGGTTATTGTACGTACCCCACCCCACAATATATTACTCTCGTTGATGGATGACCCACAAGCGATAATCCCCCTCGTTGTCGAAGATTTGCGCCATGAATATCCCAGTTTAGTTGGGGTGAGTGGGGCAAGATTAGATGCTCGGATTTTTGCAGAAGCATGGGAATCGGCAACAGGGCAACCATTTCGATTATCATCAAAACAACGCATTTATAAACTGGAACAAGTCACATTTCCCCCAAATGTGGCAGGAAAAATGCGTTGGGCAGAAGAATCTGAGTTTGAAATGCTAGTGAATTGGTATGTCGGATTCATCACCGATGCAGGCTTAACTATCACAACACAAGAACGGGCAAAATTTATCGTGCGTCGGTTCTTAGATTCAGACCCCACAGAACGCCGTTTGGCAATTTGGGAAGTAGATGGGCAAGCAGTCTCAATGGCGGGTCACATGGGCGCAACACCCAATGGGATGCGAGTCGGCGCGGTTTATACCCCGCCCGAATTTCGCCGTAAAGGATATGCAGGGGCATGTGTGGCACATCTGAGCCAACATATTTTGAATATGGGCAAACAATTTGGCTTTTTATTCACCGACCTCGAAAACCCAACATCCAACCATATCTATCAAGAAATCGGATACCGCCCCATTTCAGATGTGGATGAATATCGTTTTGAAGAAAGCATTTTATAATAGGGTTAATGTTGCTGTAATCATGGGATGATATGATGATTATCGCCCAATATTCTATAAAGTGAGTTTATGAGAAGGATACTGTGATGAGCCTCTTTGATAATTTAATGGGACGGCGCAATTTAGAAGAAGAAATGAAAAAAGAAGGGCGTTTGCCACCCGGTCAATCGCTGACGACCAAATTCCCCGTATTGACCTATGGACCAAATCCTAAATTTGACCCCTCCACATGGACATTGAGTGTCTTTGGTGAAGTCGAAAATAATTTATCTTGGTCATGGGAAGAATTTCTAAAATTGCCCACTGTTCAAATTACGTGTGATATTCATTGTGTCACCCGTTGGAGCAAATTCGATACGGTTTGGGAGGGTGTGCAATTCAAACATATCGCAGAATTGGCGGGGATGAAACCAAGCACCAAGCATATCATCGCTCATTGCGATTTGGGATACACCACCAATGTCCCCGTAGAAGATATGATGCGCGATGATGTGTTGCTCACCTATAAATTTGATGGTCAATTCTTAGAACCCGACCATGGCGCACCATTGCGGACACTCGTCCCGCATTTGTATTTTTGGAAAAGTGCCAAATTTGTGCGTGCATTAGAATTTAGCACAATTGATAAGCCCGGTTTTTGGGAACAAGCGGGTTATCATAATTATGGCGACCCGTTCAAAGAAGAACGTCATGGGCGCAGAGGTTGGTAATATTTTGGGGGCGCACAATGTTGCGCCCTTTTATCTATGACTAGATTGCCACCCCAATCGAACCAGACGAAAACCAACATCAATAGCCACATCTTTAGGATGAATCTCGAATCGTTCAGAAACACGCACTTCGTAATCAGTATTAATCCACGACACGCCTCGCAAGATACGAAAACCAATCGCATCTAAGTCAGTCACACCCGTCTCATGAACGGTGAGACACCACTCCCACACATTACCACTCATATCGGTCACACCATAGGGGCTATCGCCAAGTCCTTCAAATTGAGTGACAGAAGTGGTGTTTCTCAAACCGAGTTTGAAATTATTGCATCGTGTTTCATCCCACTCATTCCCCCATGGAAAATGGCGAGCATCATCCCCTTGCGCGGCATGTTGCCATTGCCCTTCAGTGGGGAGCAAGATTTTTTCGCCTGTAGACTCGCTCAACCAGTTACAAAGTGCTACCGCTTCATACCACGAGACCCCAACCACAGGACAATCTGAACCACCCTTCCATGTGGTATTGTCCCAATAACGTGGCTTTGTCCATGCTACACCCGTTTTTTTCCATTCGCGCCCAAAATCATCCCACATCCACCCATCTAATTTTGCCTGCCATCCTGCCCCTGTCCACCAGCGTTTTTCATCATAACCACCCGCATCCATAAATATCTTGAATTGTGCATTGGTGATAGGATATTTTGCCATTTCAAACAAAGGGATAGTGAAAGTCGTCGCTTCATCCAAATAGCCACCCTCTGCAAGTGTCACATCACCGTTGGGAATGGGTATCCATGCGAATGGCTGTGGGAGTAGGTCTAGTGACGATGATTTTGAACTGAGTGGCATTATTGGATTCATCCGCATTCCTTTATTTATTTTAATCAACCTTATTTTTCTGCTCATGGATGGCACGAATACAACGAAATCCATTTAAGCCATCATTATTGGGGTTGTATCCACTGCGAATCCAGCAATACATATTCTTGCTGAGGAGATAAGACCCCCCTCGTAAGACGCGGGTATCGGTCCCGTTTAAGTCATCTTTGCCTGTTTTGTGAGAGGTGGAACTCCATTCCCACGCATTACCGTTCATATCTACCACGCCATAAGGACTATCACCAAGTCCTTCAAATCGGGTGACAGGGGTTGTTTTGCCTAACCCAAGCGCATTATTATTGCATTTGGTTTTATCCCACTCATTTCCCCATGGATACAATCGCCCATCATCCCCTTGTGCGGCGCGTTGCCATTGCTGTTCAGTGGGGAGCATAATAGATTCGCCAGTCACCTCTCTTAGCCAACGACAAAATGCCACTGATTCATACCACGACACACCAATTACAGGGTAGTCTGCGCCATTCCATTGGCTATCATCCCAAAGACGTGGTTTTGTCCATGCCTTGTTCGTCTTTCGCCAATCTTCCTCATATATCCAACCCTCTAGCTTTGACTGCCAGCCAGCCTCTGTCCACCAGCGTTTTTCATCATAACCACCCGCATCCATAAATATCTTGAATTGTGCGTTGGTGATGGGATATTTTGCTATTTCAAACGAGGAAATCGTGAAGGTGGTCGGTTTATCTAAATAACCACCCGCTTGAAGCGTCACATCACCATTGGGGATGGGTATCCATGCGAATGGCTGGGGCAGTAAGTCTACGGATGAGCGTTTGAACGAGGTTGAATTATCAGACATATCCACAATCCTGTGTTCTTAAAATTTTTAATCGGTATGATTCTTCTGCCCATGTGCATAAATAAAAAAATTATTTGTCACCTTCACATCTGCTTGAAAACCCACTTTAGCAAGGTCAGTTTGCAGTGATATTGGCTCATAAAATACTTTCACAATCTCAAATTCACGCCCATCATTCAATTTGCGTTTGAGCGTAATCCCTTCATCTGGCAATACATGGTTTTTGGCTGTAGATTCATCCACACGGCGCGAATCTATGATAAAGAGTTGTCCATTTGGTTTAAGCATGTTAGCAACATGCGACAAAAACGGGTTTAATCGGTCTGGTGGGACATGCGATAACCAAAAACTAAAAAATATCATGTCATATTGAATCGGCGAGTGCCAAGTAAATATATCAGCCTCAATATAATTTACTTTATCCGAAGAAACTTCTATCCGATTAATTGCTATCATCTCTGGAGACGCATCTACGGCGGTGATTTTATCCCCAATTTGAATTAATTCGCGTGTCCAAAGTCCTGTTCCACATGCCAATTCAAGGATATGCCCTTGTGATGGCAAGGCGTGAAGGGCTTGTTGTAATTGTGCGATTTCGGCAAACCACAACGCATTGGCAGGCTC
>CALDGT010000608.1 GCA_937942935.1 uncultured Chloroflexota bacterium
TGGCTAAACCGCTTTTAGTTTGCTCCATATCCTCAGAAATTTCATCGAAATAAGCTGTGATATGTAAACTAGATGCGAATAGCCTAGATAAAGCGATTTTTGATTCATCATCAGACATATTTTGTGATACATTGATGTTGTATTCATATATCGTAGTCATGAGAGACTGTAAATTAGAAATATTCACAACACCATCAAGAAAGCACTGTGCTAAATCTTGTTCATAAGATAGCAATGTATCGCGTGACATCAGCCCTTCGGTGATAGCCCTATCCCATCCTTGTTTAATCCGAGAAACAGCCAAGCGAACATCTTGAGATTCATTAGCAACTTCAAATATAGTCCCATCAATGTCACGAAGCATTCGAGCAATTTCGGCTTTTCGTGCCCAAGAGACCCAATTGGATTTAAATTCGATATATGCTTGGCTTTCGGTAACAGGTGTAAATACCACTTGTTTTGCTTGGGTTTGCATCGTCTGATTCTGCATCCAATTGGCATTTGCTTCAGCTTTTTGTGCAGATTGAAGCGTTTTGAGTTCATCTAATGCTTGTGTTTGTTGTGCATGTTGGTCTTGTTTCTTGGCGATAGCTGTTTGCGATTTCATCATCCCCATGCCCGCAACGCCTACCCCTAGCATCGCTAACATGGTCACATCCAATGGAGATGAGGTTGGTGTAGATACTGGCTCATCCGATTTAATAATAGTCGTAGTCGAAATGGGCTGAAAGGGTAGGGGATGGTCAACATATTTCATGGGTTCAGATGAAATAATCGTAGAAATCGCATGATTTTGGGCAACCACAGGCAAACCACTTTCGTCTAAGATGGGTCGTATAATACGAGATATGCGTGGCGTTGGCGAGGGTGTGCTATCATCACCGCCGAAATTGGGTTTGTTTGGGGATGACTCACTCGGTTGCGAAACGGCATTTTCTGGTGCAATGGTGATGATGGTTGTGAAATTATCGCCGCGGTTGGGCGGGAAATCATCTGCCGTTTCAAAGGGTGGGGTATTCGGCGGGTTCGTGGGTGGATTGATGTTCACCACAGGCGGATTTTGCGTAATAACCACACCTGTTTCGGCAATGGTGAAGGATGTGATTTTCTCTGCTTCGATGTTGCCAGCGAAATCGGTGGTGAAATATTGCACCCAATACTCACCAACACCAGGATCGGGTGTGGAAGGTGTGACAGGCGAACAAGAACTCGCAAAGTTGGTCAGCGATACTGTCCAGCAGGCGAATAGTCAGTTACTCAGCACACTTGGGTTATTATTTGTGTTGTTCATAGCCTTCTTTAGCTCGGTGGTGGCGCTCGGATTGTACCTATTATGGCGCTCGATGCCGACACAAGGCGTGAAAGATTTGCTGGTATCTGCTACCGAACAATTTAAGGCGGTGATTCAAGAGACGACATCCAAACTGAAAACCCCGCTTGAGGTGGATAACCTACTTGGGAATATTTTGGTGGATGGGATTAATAAGTTTTATGAGCGCATTGGGCATACATCAGCGACTACCCCGCGCACTGAACCACCACCTGATACCGTCCCGATTGGCGGATAGATAACCTGATATAATAGAATGATGAGTGATACTTGTTCTATTGATTTGTGTCAAATATCACTCTCTAAAATTATTTTTCTGGTTATACTGTATTCAAGAGGAGAGATATAATGACAAAATTACCAACAGCCTATAATCGTATTCGAGAAGAATTTCCAGATGTGGCAAATGCCTATGACCAACTTGGAAACGCCATTCATGAGGCAGGTCCATTAGATGATAAAACATGCCAATTGGTCAAACTCGCTTTAGCCATCGGCGCACGGCTTGAAGGTGCAACTCATGCCCATACCCGACGTTCTATCGAAATGAATATTTCTCCAGAAGAAATTAAGCACGTTGTTTTATTGGCAATGACTACACTCGGATTTCCAACAACTGCCACAGCATTTACATGGATATTAGACGAACTTGATAAATAGATTTTGATAAGGACGCACAGATGAGCCACTTCATCATCGGGTTATTCATTATGATTGGGGTGATGGTAGGGTGTTCATCTGCACCACCACAAAAAATTATTGATTTATCAGATTTATCCCCATTAGCTGAAACACCAAAACCCGATATCATCCCCTTACGTGTGTCGGTAGCGGCAGTCATTTCTCCTCGTAGCACTGTCGAAAGTTATCAACCTCTGTTGGATTATCTGAGCAAAGCCTTACAACGTCCTGTCGAATTGGTGCAACGGCGTACTTATCAAGAAACTAATGATTTATTAGAATCGGGAGAAGTAGATATTGCCTTTGTTTGTACCAGCGCCTATGTGATTGGGCATGATGATTTTAATATGCGCCTATTAGTCGCACCAAGTGTAAATGGCAATGCCACTTATCAATCTTTTTTGATTGTTCCCACAGATAGCCAAGCCCAAACGATTGCCGATTTACAACAAACTGTCTTTGCCTTCACCGACCCAATATCCAATAGTGGGCGTGTGTATCCGACCTACTTAGTCCAACAATTAGGCTATACCCCAGAAACATTTTTTAAGCGCACCTTTTTTACTTATAGCCACGATGATGCAATTTATGCGGTTGCTAATGGATTAGCGGATGGTGCGGCAGTAGATAGCCTAGTATATGAATATGCCTTAGAACGTAACCCGACCCTAGCACAAAAAATCCGCGTCATTCATCAATCTCCTACTTTTGGTATTCCACCTGTGGTTATTAGCCCCAATTTGCGACCACAAACCATTGCCATGCTACAAGAAGTCTTGCTCAATATGAAAAATACATCTGATGGCAAGACCGTTTTATCGGCATTAGGCATAGATGATTTTATCCTGATTGAAGACAGTGCTTATGAATCGGCACGCACCTTGATTTCGCAAGTTGGAGACCTGCCATGATACATATACCATTTCCAAAATCGGTGCGTCGTTTTTTTATCTTCACAGGTGCAGTAAATATTCGTCTAAAGATTTTAGGTATCGTATTAGGACTGGTCTTATTATTAGGATTCACCGTCGCCATTCAAGTGCGCCAATTATTAGCACAAAATATGTATGACCAATTGCATGACCAAGCCATTTCAATTGGTCGTGACCTTGCGGCACGGTCTACCGATTTTATTTTGATAAATGATTTATATTCGCTTCATCAACTCATCACCGATACCCAAGCTATTCACACTAATGTGCGTTATGCGTTCATTTTAGATAAGGATGGGTCGGTTTTGGGACATACATTTGGGGATGGTTTTCCATTAGATTTGTTAAGCGCTAATTCTGTTGCATCAACAGACTACGAGAACAGCATCGCCATACAAACCGATGAAGGGCAAATTTGGGATGTGGCTGTGCCAATTTTTGATGGTCGAGCGGGGATTGCAAGGGTTGGCATTTCTGACCAATTGGTGATTATGACCATTAATGCCATCACCAGCCAATTGTTATTGACGACTATTCTTGTGTCTGCCATTGGTATCAGCGCCGCCACCTTTCTAACATGGGTATTAACCCGCCCTATCTTGGAATTAGTCCATGCCACACAAGCCGTCAAACAAGGTGATTTTTCGCATCAGGTAGCGGTATGGGCAAATGATGAAATTGGAGAACTGATTCATAATTTTAATGATATGACGCACACCCTCGCCAAAAGTCACTCAGAACGGTTAGAACGTGAACAATGGCGCGTGCAATATGTGAATGGGGTCATCACGGCACAAGAAGATGAACGCAAACGAATCGCCCGCGAATTGCACGATAGCACCAGCCAAAG
>CALDGT010000609.1 GCA_937942935.1 uncultured Chloroflexota bacterium
TGTGATTGGCGATAAGGCGCGGATTCGTTATGAAGATAGCACACCCAAAAATTTGCGTGCGACACCATCTGAAAATGGGGAAGTGTTATTTGTGCTGTTGGATGCTGTCCCTGTCGAAATCATCGGCGGACCCGTCTGCGATGGATTTTATGTATGGTGGCAAATCCGTGTGATGTCGAATATTCCTGCTATCGGGTGGATTTATGAAGGTCCACGTCCGAATGGTTGGTTACAACGCTTTGATGAACCGATACCCGGATATGGACGATGAAACCGAGTTTTCATCCACATCCCAGACCACTCACTGACCGCGTATCGCAAGGGATTGCGATGCTCGGTGTTGTTTCGTTAATCATCAGTATCCCATTTCAAATTTTATTTGGATTCGCTGGTGGGACATTATTTTTTTTGTCGGTGATTTTTTCGGTATTGCTCACATTGCCATTGCTGATGACCACTGTCATCGCGCCTGCTATTGAAGCCGATGATGATGGACTCACGCTCAAGCCGATATTCTGGAAAAAACAAATTGTTGCATGGTCAGCGATTATCGCTGTCAAGCCATATCCATTATTACCACCGAGCGATGCCGAAGTGACACGCAAAATCGCGGTGGGGCGGGTGAAATATGCGCCTGCGAATGGGATTATGCTCACCATCCCCAAGTTGCCGTGGATGTATCGCATCGGTGGATTTTTTGCAGGTGAAAAGAACCAACCGATTATCGCTATCACCAACCGCGCTCATAGCCGATATGATGAATTGGTGTATGCAATATTAAATATGACCGATGTTGCTATTCATGATGAAGAATTAAAATCTGGAAAATAAGGAGATAGAGGCGCAAGGGTTTGCGCCTCTACTAATTTTATGGGGTTGGGAATCCAATCCATTGTAAAATCTGACGCAAATAAATTGCCCATAGAGGGGTCTCACCTGTTGCAGGTAATTGAGTCACGCCCAATTGTGTGGGTGTTAATCCACTTGGTGTTGGGGCAGGATTTGGTGTTGGTTGAACGGATTGGCTAGATATTGAGCATAATACTCCCGCCACGGTTGGTTGAACTGTCATGAAACCCGTAAAATCTACATTAATGCTCACAGCATCACGAGCAGGGTCTATTCCTGTGGTGGAGGGACCTGTTGTTGCGCCCCACCAATTGTTATTGGCATCAATTAATAACCCAGAATTGTTTTGCACACCAAACGCATTGTTATAAAAACATGAGTTGTTGATGCTTACATCACTACCCGTTTGGTTGATAACAACACCGTTATTGGGGCGGTGATTATAAATATGGCTGGTCTCAATGGAAAAAAAGTTATTTGGGCTATTCACCGATATGCCAATAATGTTGTTATTATTACCATTGATGAATGACGAAATCAGTTCTAAGCGACCATTGCCATCTAACAAAATTTGTTGAGTGGTTGTTCCACCCGTGATAGTGGTATCACTGAGTACCAATTCGGGGTCATTATTTGACCCTTGGGGGTCGGCAGAATCGGTTGTGATGTGAACTGCGGCTACCCCTGCGTTGTTATTAAAATTGAGGTCTGTTGCGACTACTGTCATTGATTGTGATGGCAAGCCAACACCACCTGCACCTGCTTGTGAACAGGTTTGGCTTGCGCCTCTAACAGTTGGTGCAGGAAAAAAGTTATCAAATACGCGCAAACCGATGTTACTGGTATTGCGGATTTCAATATTCTCTAAAACCACCGTACTTCTGCCACCCTGACCAAATTGCAAGTTACAATCATAGACATCTATCCCAACAATTGCGTAATCTATTAGCAAATGAGCGATGTTCACAAAGTTGGTGGTGGGGACATCCCAAATGCTGATGCCCAGATTGAAGGGCGTAGCGGGCGTGCCTTGAATGATATTGTTATCAAAATCAATATCAACGGCTTGTTGTATTGAAAAAACTTGTATCCCGCGTAAATTACTAGATGGTCTATTGCTTGGACGAATAATATTGCCACTAATGGTATAGTTGGATGATAAATTAGAATGTCGATTGATGAAAATCCCCATATTATTCACATTGAATTCATTATCAGCAATTAAAATGCGGGGGTTTGCAGGATTGGTGTTTGCATTCACCATTCTATCAGTTTGCCAACCTGTTGATACTTCATCAAATACGTTATTGGTCACATCGCCATAAAAATCATCTGTTGTTAACCCACCACGCCCAGCAGGTGCATCGAGATTAACAAATAAATTTTCGGTGACGATACCATAACCCGGTGTGTTTAGCCAAACCCCTGCATAGGAAATGTTGGTAAAAATGTTATTTTGAATGACGAGGTTGTTTCCACCGCCAAATATCCCATAAGCCGCATCAACACGCTCTCCATCGGGCAAAACAAACCCATTAGGACTGAGTGTATTCAGTGCATCACCATCTATTGTAAAACCGTCAATGGTGATATTGTTGGCGAGTGGGTAGATGATGGCGGCGCCACTCAATTCATCTGCGAAAGCACTCGTAGCGATAGGAGAACGGATGATACTTTCTGTTGGGTTTGAGGGAGTACGTCCTCCTGTATTAGGATTAATGCCTGCATTTCCTCCTAAAATAGTCAGTTGTTTGTATATTAAAAGGGATTCGTTATAAATTCCCGATGCAACAGTAAGTGTATGACCATCTAGGGTATCTGTATCATCTATAGCCGCTTGTATGGTATTAAAAAATTCAAGTGTTGTTGTATTTTGCACACCGTTGACTACTTGCTGTGATGTGGTTGATTGTTGAGGGGCAGTGGAGTGGGCTAAGACAAGGTTGCTACTGAGTAAGGGTATCATCAAACAGAATGAGATAATCCCCATTTTTATAGGATAGCTCCGTAATTTCATATGCCTATATTCCTGAAAAAGCATATTGCATGATAAACAGCCCGATACTATATCATGAACAATCTGATTTCCAGTTAAATGTGTTGAGAGTAAAGATATTGTAAGAATCCCCATAAGAAAGTCATTTTTATGGGGATTTGAGGATTATTTTATTATCAGGGAGCAGTGAATCCAAGCTCACCCGCGCGACGTTTGTCTATGATAGATAGGGCTTCATAAAGTCGCCCACGGCGGAAATAATATTCACCATTATTTGGGTTTAGTTCAATCGCGGTGGTCAAATCGGCGATAGCATTTTGTGCATCGCGCAAGCCGATATAAGAATTAGCGCGGTTTGCATATAGACTATCATCTGTGGGGCGTAACACGAGCGCGAGTGTAAAACTTTCAACTGCCCCATCAAATTCACCGATGATATTTTGAACTGTGCCACGATTGATAAGTGGGACAATGTAAGAGGAGTCTAGTTCAATGGCGCGGGTATAATCGGCTTTAGCGGAGGTGTAATCGAATAAAAATTCATACGCTAACCCGCGATTATTATAAGCAGGGGCAAAATTGGGATTGATATCTATCACAGCAGTGAAGTCGAGGATAGCTTTATTCACATTATCTGTGAGCAAATATAACATGCCTCTGCTCATATAAACCAATGGCTCATCTGGCGCGAGTTGGCGTGCCATATCTACATCTGCCCAAGCATCTTCAATCCGATTCAGATTGTAATTGAGCCGAGAACGCAACGCATAGGTAATTGCTAAATTGGGGTCGAGTTCAACGGCACGCTCAAAATCGGCTTGAGCGGCGGGGATGTTGTTCATCGCCCGATTCAGCGCACCTCTAAAGGCATAAGCAGGCGCAAATTCTGGATTCATCTCAATAGCGAGGTTAAACGAATCCATTGCAATATCATCATCTGTTCGCCAATAAGCAGTG
>CALDGT010000610.1 GCA_937942935.1 uncultured Chloroflexota bacterium
ATACCAAATGATGATGGCACAAATTGAACTTCGCCCGTTGCAGGGGTATAAATCACAATGCCACCACCCGCATTATCATAAAATGCGATGCGCTCGCCATTGCCAGACCAAGCCGCGCCTGTGCCTAAAATTTGGCTTTCGTTGATGAGTGGCGTGTTTGTGATGGTTTCGCCACGCATATCGAGCAACCAAATGCGCGGACTCCCGATGCCTGTGCCAATATCGCTATTCAAAGGCACACGCTCATAAGCAATAATGCCACCATTGGGATTAAAGATAGGCGCAAAACAATCGCTATCTTCTCCCTTGCAATTGGTCAATTGCGACACTCTGCCACTCTCAACATCTAACAAGTATAAATCGGCATGAAAAGTCTCTGGGTCACGCCGAGTATAAACAATGCTCCGCCCATCTGGGCTGGTATCAAAATCATAAATTCCATTAGAGACATTGGTCATTTGGCGCTTATTGTTGAGGTCGTTGGGGTCTGCGATAAAAATTTGATATTGGGCTTTCTCATCCAAGCGCAAATAAGCCACCCGCAAAACATCTTGTGGGATACCAAAAGCGACAGTTAACCCGATTACGAAGATGAGGATAGCCATCACACCCCAAATGATTTTATCGAATAGGGTAATTTGCAAAAACCATTTTGTGGGCATAGTCTCTCTCAAGGATACAAATAACTGTTCTTGGGTTGTTCGATTGGTTCAAGTGTTTCGACATGGAGAATCGGTGTAATGGCACCCCGAAAATCATCGGCATAAAATTTGCCACGCACAGATACCCATTGACCATCTGCCAAATCGCCCGCCGCTAATGAATACACTGGCAACCCAACTGGGTCGGCATCGGCGGTGCAACAACTCACGATAAACCGTCCCACCATGAATTGCCCTTCTTCAAATTCTGGATTGCGATAGATAAATCCGCTAAATTCGGCTTCGACACCATCGAATTGGGTTTTATCGGCTTCACGAGAAAAGGCGCGTAACCAATCTAAAATATTACGTTTGAGTGGGTCACGGGTGATGACCGTTTTATCTGAGGCGCTCACATTGGTCGAAAGTGTGCCTGTGAGCGATTCGACACCCAATGGGCGCGATGGAATGAGTACCCCTAGCGCCAAGGGGATGGCACAAATCACAATCACAGCCCATCCTTTTGGCATGACAGTCGTCGTCTCGAATGGCAACGCGGGGGCATTTTCTTTGCGAAGATATGGCACAATATTCGCCACACCCAACACAAAAAATAAGATGACAGCAACCCATGTGAGCCAAACAAACCGAGAATTATTGATATAATTCCCCAAATTTTCAGATACGATGGTATATGCCAAATATCCAGACAACCCGACTAAGATAAGCGTCTTAAACCATTCACGTAGAGGGATATTTTTGAGATTATTCAACATCACACATTACCTCATCATCCAAATATTAATCCATAGCCCAATGAACAACGTCATCAGGAAGGGTAAAATCACCAAATAGGCGACAATCTTCTTCTTAAATACACCAGAAAACATCATAGCACTTTTAATATCTACCATTGGACCAAAGGTCAAAAAAGCAACCAATGAACCTGTGCTAAACGTATTCAAAAACGAGAGCGCCACAAACGCATCTACTGTCGAGCATAAACTAAGGACAAAAGCGAGGGCTTGCATCACCAACACCGAGACAAATACACCCGACCCAACCCCCAATAAATCCCCCTGAGAAACCCGTGTTTGCATCCATGCGGCGAGGAGCGACCCGATGATTAAAAAACGCCCCATCTCAAAAAATTCATCACTCGCCACACGGAGCGCCCGATATAAATTCGAGCCAAATCCCTGTTTTTGGGGTGTGGGAACTTGAATCCCATAATTGCCACCACGCACAGGTGCAAATGAGACAGGTAAAAGGGTCTCATGTGGACGAGCGGCAAAGGCGAATAACATCCCGACGCTGACCGCAACAACTGCCGTGATGACAAAGCGCAATATCACAATTTCGCCCCACCCAAAAGCGATTATGGTGCTGGCGAGTACAATTGGATTCATCACAGGCGCGGCGAGCAAAAAGGCAATCCCCACCGACATCGGCATCCCCTTGGTGAATAATCGGCGTGTGACAGGCACGACCCCACATTCACAAGCAGGAAAGACAAATCCCATCATTGCCCCACTTATCGTCGCCAAGAGGGGATTTTTTGGCAACATACGGAGCAAATCTTCACGGCGGATATACACTTCTATCAATCCGCTAAACAGAGACCCTAACAATAGGAACGGTATCGCCTCAATAAAAATGCCTAAAAAGCGCGTGGTGAAGGTATTGATGCGGTCAGAGGGGGTAGCACCAGTCGTCCCAACATCCAAAAGGGTATAGATGAATAAGGCAATCAGCGCCAGAAACCCCACCCATATCGCCGTTTTACGTACATTGGTCGTATTTTGCATAAAAATCCAATTGCCCCTTTCTAAAAATAGGCAATTGGATTATATCAAAAATTTGCACACAGAGGGGATAATCCCCTCCTACGACATACCTATGTTTTCTCTGTATGGTTCACTAAGATGCACTTTCGGAGGCATTGGTGAGGGGTTTGCGGGTTATCGGTTGGATTTGCCAATAAGTGAGGCTACGCCACGCCCATTCCATCAGACCAAACCGATATTGACTCATCCACCATTTGCTGATGACCATCTGCGCCCCAAAGATGACGAATACCAGCAAGAATGTGACCGTTGGCGCGAGTTGGTTATATAACCCAAAGCCATAGCCATAAAATAGTGTGGTGCAAACCAAAGAATGGGTCAGATAATTGGTGAGAGCCATTTGACACACAGGCGCAAGAGCGCGTAATTATTGGG
>CALDGT010000611.1 GCA_937942935.1 uncultured Chloroflexota bacterium
ACTAATGCCACCATTGACGACATATTTGCCATAATCGCCCGCATCATACCAACCACCCACCGCATTGAGGGTATAATCGCACCCATCCCATGTTGTGCCTTGTGGGTCTGTGCCTCTATAGCATGTCACCGCATTATCTGTGATATGACCTGCGGGGCGGGCATAATTTTCGCCTGCAAATTGGGGGAGCAATTCGATTCCACTGCGATTCAGATAAAAATAGCGTGCAGAATCTATCACCATTTGGCTATAAATATCATTTCCAATGATGAACGAGTCACTCGTGACACTGTTAATCATCAACCGATAGGTACCGGGTGTGGTAAATTGGGTGAAATCGGCGATTTGAATCGTATCACCAGAAGCAGAATCTTCGACAGGCTTGCCTGTTAGCCCTGCATACACCATCTCGCCTGTTTCGGCATTAATCAATGACCATGCCGTCGAAAAATTACCCTGATTCGCCAACACCGCGAAATGTGGCGCGTTGGGGAAATATCCGACTTGGTTCAACGAAATTTCTGGCACAATTTCTGCCACAATCGGCTCGGCGCTGGCATCTATCCGCGCTTCGGGGATTTCTGGGTTGCCCATTTCGTAAAAGACTCCTAACCCAAACACAGATGGGTTCTGATAACTGGTATCGCTGGTATCTCTGGCAGACCAAATCAATTTCACATCGCGTCCGCCACCCGATGACCCGTTGGCATGAGTTTGGACACCCATAATTGCACCATGTTCGAGGGTGAATCCTTCTGGAATGGGGACAGCCGCTTCAAAACCCCACCCGCCTTCAATGCGGAACACATACGCAGAAAAATTGGATTGTGAGGCATTTACGCCAGTAAATACGAGTGCTTTGGGGTCGGTGTTGCCGATATTCCCCGGATTGATAGTCACTTGGAACACACCATCACCAAAACTGGTGCGGGTGAGGTCATTCGAGAAATTCATGTAAAATTCCATCGAATCTTCATTCCAAAAATCGGTGCCGTGTTCGCCTGTGACGATGGTCGCATCGGGCATGAGCATGTAAATATACACATTCTCGCCATCCGATGCCAACGCCCATTGATAAAATCCGTTTTCGGTGGGGTCGGTGGAGGTCATCGTGCCTTTTTCGACCACATCAAATGGGATTCCGTTCCAGTCGTTTAATTGACCATCCAGTGTAATGCTCACAGGGAACGGGATATACATGGCTTGTTCTGGAATGTGAGCCACCATATCGGCAGGATTCACCAAACTCTCGCCATCCATCGAAGGCATCGCAACCACAGCCACTTCTGGCTCGGCTTCTACTGCTTCCACAGGCGCACACGAAACCGCCAATTCTAGCCATTTTGCGCCTTCGCTATTATCGGCATAGCTCAAGCCGTACCCATAGGGGAATAACGGCGCTTCACAGCCTTCTGTGGGGAGTGTTTCAAAATCAAATGGCAATTGGTCAACAGTACGTTGCCATGTATAACTCAATTTGCCGACAAAATCTTTATCGCCAAACAGCACATCGGTCACACCAGCACCTTCTGAGCCGGGTAGCCATGCCGCCACAAACGCATCTGCCATATTCAGAGCGCCTTCAATCACCAACGGACGACCAGAGAACAACACAATGATGAGGGTATCTACTTGGTCGCGCATTTTGCGGATGAGGCGAATATCGCGCCCACCGAGTGCAGGATTATCGGTATCGCCAAACCATTCTGCATACGGTTGTTCACCGACCACGACAATCCCAATATCACCGCGAATGGGGTTGCCATTTTCATCGTTAAACACGCCCGACATATCATAACGAACATCGGTATTTTCGCTGAATTCAGATTCTAGCGCATCCCAAACAGTTGTACCGGGCAAGCCATCGACACCAACACCTTGCCATTCAATCGTCCAACCGCCTGCTTGCATCCCGATATTATCTGCGCCTTGCCCCGCGACCAATATGGTTTGTTCGGTATCACGGGCGAGTGGCAATGCGCTATTTTCATTTTTGAGCAACACCAACGATTCGCTCACCGCTTGACGTGCGACTGCGCGATGTTCATCAGAACCAACCGTTGCTAAATAATCGGCGTTGCCATAGGGATGTTCAAACAAGCCCATCTCGAATTTGACACGCAAAATATTGCTCACCGCTTGGTCAATCCGTTCCATCGAAATATCGCCCTTGTCCACCGCTTCTTTGACGGTGTTGATGAAGCGCAGATAATCGTATGGCACCATGTTCATATCCACACCCGCGTTAATGGATGTGACCATCGCATCATAATAATCGGGCGCGGCATCATCCATCCCCGCCCAATCCGACACGATAAAGCCCTCAAATCCCAATTCGCCGATGAGGACATCTTGAATGAGATACGATTGCCCGTGCATCCGTATACCATCCCAACTGGAATATGACACCATGATATTCCGCGCACCGTTGTTGATGGCTTCGATATATGGCGCAAGGTGAATTCGGCGCAAGGTCGCTTCATCAACATCGGTTAGCCCACGGTCTAACAAGCCATCTTCTTGTGGCGATGTGCCATAAGCTGTCCCGCCATCACCAACAAAGTGCTTGGGGGTCGCCAAAACGCTATCAGGAGATGATAAATCTTCGCCTTGCAAGCCAAGCATCATCGCCAGCGCGAGTTCTGTCACCAATTCTGTATTTTCGCCATAGCCTTCGTATGTCCGCCCCCAGCGAATATCTTGTGGGACAGCCAACACAGGCGAATAATCCCAATAAATACCAGTGGCAATCATTTCGCGGGCAGTGATACGACCAATTTCTTTTATCAATTCGGCATTACGGGTCGCGCCCAAGCCGATGTTATGCGGAAAAATCACCGCACCATACAAATTACTATGACCATGCACCGCATCTACCCCATAAATCATCGGGATTTGTAACGGTGTGCTGAGGGCGGCATCTTGATAGGCATGAACCATCTCCATCCACCCCTCTGGGGTATTATTCCCAGTCGGATACCCACCACCACCACTCAACACCGCGCCGATAGCATATTGCGCGACAGCTTCTGGGGTGATGCTATTTTTTTCAGCGAGTGTCATCTGACCAATTTTTTCATCTAACGACATCCGCGCCAATAAATCTGCGGTGCGTTCTTCTGCGGGTAAATCGGGGTTCAAGTACGGGGGGATGTCGTCTTGGGCAATGACCATCGAAAACGACATGAGGAGCATAAAAAGTAACAACAAGCGAATTTTCATTGTGAATCCTTTCTAAAACAAATCCATTTATTTTCATGAATCGCCTCATTAAGGCAATAAAAACCGGTTTCTGATGGGTGTGTGAAAAATTTTCTGTAGCAAAATTGCGATGAATCAGCAAATCTATATAAAACAAGCGCGTTTTGTATGGAGAGAAACCGGTTTCTGAAAAGGGTAGCCCTTTTCTGGTTATTTGTCAAGTATAAGCGCCCACTAAGGCTATCCGACATGAATCTGTCATAGCAAATTGATGATATTTATCGGTTGGTAAACAGTTTGAAGAAGGTACAATTAAGGTAAATAATAGTCATTAGGATAGGGGCAAGGCATGTTAAACCGAGACTCAAAAGTTATATTTATTAGCTACTCACACAAAGATTCTTTACATTTTGCAAAAGAATTGAGCAAATCACTCAGAAAAAAAGGATTTTCTGTTTTTTTGGATGTCGAAGATATTGTCGCTGGTGATAATTGGCACGAAAGGCTTAATCAGGCGCTGATGGATGCCACACATCTGGTCGCAATCCTTTCACCGGGGAGCGTTACATCCGATTGGTGCAAACGCGAATGGGATGTCGCACAAGAACAAGGCTTACCCATCATCCCCATTCATTATATTTCTTGCTTGGTAGAAGGTTTCATAGGGCGTTTGCAATATGTCAATTTTTCGCAATATCAATTGCATC
>CALDGT010000612.1 GCA_937942935.1 uncultured Chloroflexota bacterium
TATTTTTTTCAGTTTAGAAATAATTTGGTCTTTGGTATAAGTGGTCATATTCCCTCCAATGTGCAAAAAAAAATAAAAATGGTGCTATCACCTGTTGATGATAACACCAAAATACGAAATTCGTGGCAATTAGTTGCGATAATTACGGCAATCGTATCAGGCTAAAATAGCCTAGCCCTTCCACCGTCTGCCATGATAGCGTTGTATCATCACAAGTTAGAACCCCATTCGGCGACCACGGCGCTAAGTTGGGGGAGTTCTGATAAATAATATCGGTCATATCTAAAATCTGACCGCCATCGTTATTAACAGCAGACCCGCCCGCCTGAATGGTCACAGCAAATGTCTGCACATCATAAATATGATTGCCAGATAGACTAGATAACACCTGATAGCTCCCCGCAAATGGCACATGAATCTCGGTTATGCCATTCCCCGCCGAATTAATCAGGATGTTATATGCCACCGTCACTGTGCCATCTTCGGCAAAGGTAAAGGTAAAATTACTCGTATCCACATCACTGGGGTCTAGCCCGTTTTGCATGGATGTGACCGGATAGACGACCACTTGCCATGTCCCAACAACACAAGAGGCATCTGTCGTATTTGTCGTGGGATTTTCTTTTGGCTTGCATGGTTTATTACTCTCGGTTTGCCCCCATTCAATGGTGAGCGCATGTGATAAGGTGCTATTGAAATCGGCACGGCTGATTACCAACAAATCGGATGGGCTAGATGGGCAAAATTGAAATGATACAGCATCTTCTAATTGTTTATATGCCCCGCCAGTCTGTATGCTCACCGCATATTGACCTTGTATGCTATTGCTGATTTTGACAAACCCAATATTCCCCGCATCCACCTCAAAACCCGCCAACGCCACATAATCGGCAGAAAGGGGTTGGAGTGTTGTCGTTAATGACCCGCCTTTACCTGCGGGGATGTCTATCCCGTTCAAGTCTAAAGTGGGTGCAATCGGCAGGCGACGATTGATGAGGGCTTTTGCCCAATTATGAAGCAATTCAACTGGCGTGTAGCCATAGTTTATGGGGAACAATCCACGCTTGACCAAACCAATTTGCTCTATCACTCGTTGGGCGTTGCCATACCCTTGAGTGGATGCCA
>CALDGT010000613.1 GCA_937942935.1 uncultured Chloroflexota bacterium
CAATTTTTGCTAAGACATCGGCATACACATAATCATTTTGAACCGTGCCTGTGACCAACGACATGACCATTAATGTGAGATTTTCATCGTATGTGCTAGGGATTTCTTGCCAGCGACATTCAAACCCATGAAAATCGGCTTGTGGTGGGGTATCGGTTGGCGGTGGGGTGTATTTTTCTGGTGTGGTTTTGAATAATTTTTCGGCATAGCTCAAACCACCACCTGTAAAAATGGCTTGTTGAAAATTATTCGATACTTTTAGCCTTGCGACACGGATTCTCAATTTAGACGCTAAAATCTCACGCACAGGGACAATGCCAACACGTAATTCTAAATTGAATTGGTCGCGGGCGAGTGCTTGTGTGGCGAGTAAGGCTTCGCCTGCTTGTGGCACAATACTCGGCGGGATGAGGATGGTCGCGCCATCGCCACCAAAGACGAAAGGAATATCAATCCCTTTGACATTATTGAGCAGTGCGGTAATAGACGCCGCCGCCACCGAATTAACATCCCGATAGCGTCCCTGTTCAATGGCTTTGGTTGACCCTTTGACATCCGTGAGGACAATATGCCAATCGGCAGGTACATCATAATAATGGTCGAGGTTGGTAATCTCGCTGATGCTATTGATGGGCGGTATAGATTGAAAAAATGAAAGTTCACTGGTCATAAAATTTATTCCTTTTTGATTAGCAACATTATAACCGCTATAATAGGGAGAAATCATGAGGAATGGTTAGGAAATAAGTATTACCATGTCTATGCAAGCAATTGTCAAAATTATTAAAAATGCCAAGCACCTTGTCATTCTCACGGGGGCAGGGGTGAGCAAAGAGAGTGGTGTGCCAACCTTCCGCGATGCGATGGACGGATTATGGGCAAAATATGACCCACAACAATTGGCGACTCCGCGTGCATTTGCACAAAATCCCAAACTGGTGTGGGATTGGTACGAGTATCGGCGTGGATTGGTCAACAATGCCAAACCCAATGCAGGGCATGTTGCCTTGGCGCAACTAGAAAAATTACATCCCAAATTGTGGATTATCACCCAAAATGTAGATAATTTGCATGAGCAAGCAGGTTCTACACGCCTCATTCGGTTGCATGGAAATATCGCCGAGAGCGTTTGTTATAACCAATGTCAGGGCGGGCGCATCGTGATTGATAAAGCCGATTTTGTGTGGGATGCCGACCATACGACACCTCCGCGTTGTCCTCATTGCGGGGGATATTTGCGCCCGAATGTGGTTTGGTTTGAAGAACCATTGCCTCCCCAAGCGATACAATCGGCATACGAAATAGCCAATCGGTGTGATGTGATGCTCATCATTGGCACATCGGGCATGGTATCGCCCGCCTCTGATTTGCCACATTTGGCATTGAATAATGGCGCGGCACTTATTGAAGTGAATCCAGATGAATCTATGATTACCCCGTATGTAGATGCACATCTCAAAGGGGCTTCTGGGGTGGTTTTGCCTGCATTATTGGAGGCATTAGCATGAATTGGCGTTGGTTTTTGGTTGGTCTAATATGGATATTAGGCGGGGTATCATTTGCACAAGATGCCACAACCCCTTATATGGTTTATGTTGAACATGACCAAGACCAATTTGGGTTAGACCACCTACTGTTTGTCAATATGGTGACGGGTGAAACGACCAAGATCGATTTATATGGGGAACGATATACCCTATTAGGACGCGAAATTTTGTATTTTGACCGCCAACAAAATCAGATGATGCTCATTACCCCATCTGGCGAAACACGCCAACACCCATTTATGCAGTTTCCGCCCGATGCGTATCGGATAGATTGGACAATCGCAGAAGATGAACGCATGATGGCATGGACAATCACACGGCGCGATATGTTGGGGCAACTTTCGACAGTGACGTATGTGGCAAATAACGATGGAGAAAACTTGCGCGAGGTCTTTCGTGAGATTGACCTTGCCAATGATAACCTCCGCGCATTGCCCATTCGCTTTAGCGAAGATTTAGGCACACTATATTTAGATAAACATCCAGATGGCATTAACCCATATCTCTTTTTTAGCCAATATGTGGCGTTATATGCGCTTGATTTAATTGATGGCACAACCCAAGCCTTGCCAGATGAATTTGGCAATTGTATTTGTGGCGCGGCGATTGAAGAGGGGCTATTTTTGCGCCTGCGCCTGACCGATGATTTACAAGGGTTCGATTTATTGTTATATGACCTCAAGACCAATAGCAAAGTGACCTTTCCGCCATTGCGCCTAGAGGGATATAACACAGGGGGCGATATTCTGATTTCGCCAGATGGTACATTAGCGGTCTATGCACTAGCGAGTGTGACCCCGCGCCCAAACCAAGACCCACTCACAGAGACGGTATTTGTCTTGGTCAATTTGGATGCCCAAACGCAAACCGTCCTCACCGACCCGATTGAGACATTCATCCGCCCCATTCAATGGACAGAAGATAACAGCGCCATTTTATTCACCAGTCCACGAGATAATGGAACATGGAAAGTGATATTGAGTAATGGTCGCTTAAATCGTGTGGCACAAACCACATTTATCGGCATTTTAGACTAACATAGCGAGGTTTTTTTAAGATCATCATGAGTCAATTACTCGTTTTAGAAAATGAATTTTGGCAAATTGGCATTCTGCCCCAAACAGGTGGTTCTATCGCCTTCGGGCGCACTCAACATGAGGGGGCATGGTATGATGTGTTTCGCCCTACCCACGAGACCGATTATACCAATTCTGGCAAGTGTGCAAGTTTTGTGATGGTTCCTTGGTCAAATCGGATTCGAGATGGTAAATTTATTTTTAATGGTCAGCAATACCAATTGCCTATCAATCATAAAGATGGCACTGCCATTCATGGTATTGGGCGTGATGTTGAGTGGACTGTTCGCAAGCAAGAGGCGGGGCGCATTGAATTGGGGATGGATACACGTAAAGTCAAGCGATATTTCCCAATGCCATTCACATCCAAAGTAGATTTTCGGTTGAATGGCAAAAAATTCTCAATTTCAATTGAAATCAAAAATGTTGGTAAAGCACCAATGCCTGCGGGTATGGGACATCATCCCTATTTCCAACGGACACTCGTCAATAGCAACGATTTTGCCAAGATTAAAATCCCATATTCTTATTATTTTGCGCTCGAAAATATGATGGCGATTGGTGAAGCCCTGCCTGTCCCTAAAAATGCGATTTGGGATTATCAACGCCTGCGTTTGTTGGGAGATAAACCCCTCGACCATGTGTTGACCAAGCGCGAAGGCAAACAACCGATTCGGATTCAATATGCGCTCTCAAAACGCGAACTTATCATCCGACCAGACCCCATTTTTGAACATTTGGTGTTTTATGCCCCCCTGCGCGAAAACTTCTTTGCGATTGAGCCTGTGACCAATGTCAATGACGGGTTTAATTTGATGAATAAAGGGATTGAGGGGCATGGGGTGTTCATCTTGAATCCCCAAGAACGCCAAAAGGGTAAAATGATATTCGAGATAAAATAATTTTCATTTTCTGGTATGGGTTTGCCACTGCAAACCCATACAAAATACCACTAGGACAGACTATCCCTTGCGGGTGAGGCGATAAATATCCCCTTTGTAATTCACCAAATACACCTCGCCTTGTTCGTCTTCTCCAAATGACACAATTTGCCAACCTGTCTCGATAAATTCTGCTGAAATCCATGTTTCGGTGGCTTCATCGAATACCATTGCCCATGTGCGACCATTGCAATAATCGCCATAAAAATAGACACCATCTAATTCTGGCAGGTTTGTCCCACGATACACATTGCCGCCTGTAATGGAACAACCCAAATCATGACCATATTCCGCGACTGGGAAGGTGTGTGGTTCTGGCACGACTGTATTGGGATTATACCGTTCACTGCCTTCCATTGCATTCCAGCCATAATTTTCGCCACCTGTGCTGGTAGCACGTTGGACATTCACTTCTTCGACTTTTTCTTGACCAACATCCGCCATATACAAGTCGCCTGTGGCGCGGTCAAAACTCATGCGCCACACATTGCGCAAGCCTAATGCCCAAATTTCGGGGGCATAGGCATCGTTGCCAACGAATGGGTTTGTCTCTGGCACAACATATGGCTCGGCACTATCCACATCAATCCGCAAAATTTTCCCTAATAATGTGCTGGTATTTTGACCATTCGAGAAGGGGTCGCCCGCACCACCGCCATCACCAACCGAAATATACAAATATCCATCTACGGGGCTAAATTCCATAGACCCACCATTATGATTAGGGAAGGGTTGCCCAACATTGATAATTTGCAGGGCGCTGTTGGGGTCTGCTTTGTTGGGATTATCGGCACTTACCTGATAGCGCACGACAACCACATCTTCATCGCGGTTGACATAATTCACATAAAAATAGCCGTTTTCTTCGTAATTAGGATGAAATACCATGCCAATCATCCCGCGCTCGGTATAGCCACCCCGAATCACTTCATAGGTGAGTATTTCAGAAATATCTAAGAAGGGGTCTGGCAAAAATTGACCATCTTCTACGACCAAAACAAAGCCGAGTTGTTCGACTACAAAAAGGCGGTTACTGCCATCCCCCGCATTCAAGATTTGAATGGGATTATCGAAACCGCCAACCACAAATTCCCATTCATAATCATTCCCGTTAGGCGGTGTTGTGGTTTGGGCAAAATTGGGCAATGTGAATAGGGCAAATACGAGTATTAACAAGCATAATTTGAATTTCATTCAGTCACCTCATCTTTTAAAGTTGATTGTGAAAATTTTAACCTGAAAAAGATGTCGTGAAAATGCTAAAATTGGTAAAAAATGAATGAGGATAAATCATCACCTGATTTTATCCATTGCCAAAGGAGCAAGTCATGAAGTTTATTTTTCAAATAACGGCTATTTTATTAATAACGATTTTAACTGCTTGTGGGGGCGAAACTGCCTCTAGTAATACCGCTTCTGATGATACCAATACCACCACCCAACCCACATCTGCCCCAACAACGATGCCCGAAATAACCCCTGTTGCCGATAATGCCGATTGGACACCCGTCATCGAAACCATAGAGGGTTACGAGATGGTGCTTGTCCCCGCAGGCTGTTTTATGATGGGTAGCACATACGGCAGACGCGATGAAACCCCAGAACACGAAATTTGTTTTGAGAATTCTTTCTGGATTGACCGCACAGAAATCACCAATGGTCAATTTGGGAGCGATGGTGCATTCCCCGGAGAAAATAAACCGCACACTAATTTATTGTGGAATGAAGCGCGTGATTTTTGCGTTGCGCGTGGGGGAAGATTGCCAACTGAAGCCGAATGGGAATATGCGGCGGCGGGTCCAAGCGATTTGGTGTATCCGTGGGGCGATACTTTCTTTGCAGACCGCTTATTATTCGATAAAAATTGGATGGGGCAACCTGTGGAAGTGGGCAATTATCCCGAAGGCGCATCATGGGTTGGTGCGTTGGATATGGCAGGGAATGTGTGGGAATTCACCAGCAGTATTTATAAGCCCTATCCGTATGACCCAACCGATGGGCGCGAAGATAGCACCGATACCACCAGTCGGCGTGTGTTCCGCAGTGGGGTATATAGCTATATTGATTATGGGATTGCCAATTCGATTCGGTTTTGGGTACGCCTAGAGGATAGTCGTGATTGGTTTATCGGCTTTCGGTGTGTAAAAGATATTGAGGGGTGATTCTTGTGGCAAATTGTGTAGGGGCTTGCCATGGCAAGCCCCTAATGAACATATAAATTACACGGTCATCGCCAAACTGCCCATGCCTGTGCCTTCATCCAACAAGGCTTTGACCATATCCGATGTATGTGCTTCGGCATAAATCCGCAAGACGGGTTCTGTCCCACTGGGGCGCACGAGTAACCAACTGCCATCTGCCAAATAAAATTTCACACCGTCTAATGTATCTACCCGCGCTACCGATTCGCCACCCAACCGAGCAGGGGCGTTATCAGTTAGGAGTTTGACCATTTGCTTTTTCGGGATAGTTTTGCTCAGGCGGGTGTCTATTCGCTCATAATGGGCGGGACCAAAATTCTTTTGCAAATCGGCGACAATGTCGTGCAAGGGTGCTTTGGCGGTTGCCATCACTTCGAGGAGCATGAGTCCCATCAAAATGCCATCGCCTTCGGGGATATGCCCACGAATACTAATCCCGCCACTTTCTTCGCCACCCATCAACACATCATTATTCATCATCAAATCGGCGATATAATTGAATCCGACAGGGGTTTCATGCAATTTGAGGTCATATTTTTTGCACAGGGCATCAATCATCAGTGTGGTTGAGACAGTTTTCACAACATCACCCCGCAATCCTTTATTTTCGACCAGATGACGCAATGTGAGCGCAAAAATATGGTGTGGGTCTATAAAATTGCCTTGTGCATCAATCGCGCCAATTCTATCGGCATCGCCATCGGTGGCTAACCCGACATGGGCTTGTAACCGTTGTACCGTAGCGACCAAGTCATTGAGATATTTCATCATCGGTTCTGGATGAATCCCACCAAATCCCGGATTCAACACATCCCGAATCCCTGTCACATGACAGCGTGTACGCGATAAAATGCTGGTGAACGCGCCACGTCCCGCGCCCCACATGGCATCTGCTACGATATTCAATTCACCTTCAGAAATTTTATCCACATCTACCAAATCAGTGAGATGTTGATAATACACCCAAGACGGGTCGAATCGGCGGATTTTTTCTTGTGCGAGGGCATCATCATACGACATTTCGTTGACTTTGTTGCCAGCCGCTTGGATGAGCGCCAGTTCTGCTTCGATTTTGTCACATTCTTCAGATGTAGCAGACCCGCCATAAGCCGATTTCACCTTAAATCCGTTATAGCGAGGCGGGTTATGACTCGCGGTGATAATAACCCCCGCCACCGCTTTTTTATCTTTGACATTATACGAGATGGCAGGGGTGGGGGAATCGGTACGGGTCAGCCACACAATGATGCCATTCGCCGCCAAAACACGGGCAGTTTCCATCGCAAATCTATCGGATAAAAAGCGTGTGTCGTATCCGACCACCATTTCGGGCGGGGTTGTGCCTGTATAGGCTTT
>CALDGT010000614.1 GCA_937942935.1 uncultured Chloroflexota bacterium
TGATCACGCTGATGGCGTTGTCGCTGTGTGGCGGGCGCAATCGGCACTTGCAGAGACATTGGTGATTTTGATTGTGTTTTTGATGGGGTTACGGTTACATGGTAAATGGGTGGGGTTATTGGCGGCAATTTTATATGCTAGTGTCGCATTCTCCATTCAACAAGCCCATTTTGGCACAACCGATGCCACCACTAATTTTTTTGTCGCGCTCGCTCTCTATTTCGCTGTTCGGACACAAGGGTCTGGCAAATGGTGGGATTATCTCGGTTTTGGGATTGGGTTGGGCGCGGCAGTTGCCAGCCGTGTGAATGTCGCACCATTGGCTGGCGTCATAATTGTGGTCACTGTTTATCGCATGTTGCCTGCATTTGATGTTCGCCTAAATACCCGTGAACGGAGCAATATCGCCTTAGTCCAATTTTTAGGATTGGTTTTAGCAGGTGTGGCATCGTTGGTGATGTTTCGTATCGGCAATCCATATGCGTTTGAAGGTCCCGGATTTTTTAATATTATCCCATCTGAACGCTATATCAAAACACTCGGACAAGCCCAATTTTATGTCAGTGGAGAATATGAATCGCCCCCGAATTGGCAATGGGTGAACAGGGCAGGCTATTTGTTCCCTCTATCGAACATGGTGTTATGGGGCATGGGCGTGGCGCTCGGCGCGACAGCTTGGTTTTCTCTGATTTGGTCGTTATGGCGGTTGATTCGGGGTAAAGCAGGCTCATATCTCAATTTAGCATTATCGGCATGGGTAGTCGCTTATTTCTTGTTCGCAGGAAATTTGTGGGTCATGTCTATGCGGTACTATTTGCCCCTCTATCCCGCTTTGGTTGTCTTGGCGGCATGGGGATTGGCAGAATTGCTCAAGCGGTCATCGGCAAAAAATGTGCGCTTGTGGCGGACATTGGTCGCCGCAGGGATTTTGGTGGGTGTTACCTCATTCACAGTGCTATGGGGGGTGATGTTCACTAATATTTATCGTGAACCAGCCACGTTTGTCCAAGCAACTTATTATGCGATGGAACGTGTACCCGCCGATTTTTGGATGCAACGGGCGGGCGCAAATCCAGAAGAACCACTCATCAATATCTCGTTCCCGAATGAATATAAAGACTCGGCAGGTTTGCCATTTGAAC
>CALDGT010000615.1 GCA_937942935.1 uncultured Chloroflexota bacterium
TGGGCATTGCCATAAGCATGACGAATTGCATCCACTTCGCGCACAAATAAATGTTTACGCTGAAATTCTGATGGCAACAAGCCTAATTTTTGGGCGTGGATAGTCGTCTTGCGCGTGGTACGCTCAAAGATGAGCAAATAAATATGCGATGCGAAATGAATAAATGTCTCACGGCTATAAGCGGGTGTCTTGAGATATTTATAGATGAGATAATCGGTATTGGTGGGCGTAAACAGCATTTGACGATTATGATTTTGAGAAGTCTCATTGATTTCAAAGATGATATACATCACCTCATCTGCCATGTGTTGAATATCCCGAACTTTTTCTTCATCTGTTTGGGGAAGCTCAATCGAAGGCGCGGGGTGTTCATCAGCCACCTGAATAGGTGCGGGTTTTATCTCTGGAATTGGGGCAACCGATGGTTTTTGGGCAGATGGGCGCTCAGTTTGCAATTCATCTTGCAAGGTCAATACATGCGCGTCATTCGGAAATTCGGCTAATAACCGCTCTAAAAATTTTTCGACTTGCTTGGGTTGCTTCAGATACCAACGATAGGTGTTGATAATTTGGATGAGCGCGTTACGCCGTTGTCCTGTGCCTTGTTTGGCGGTGGTCATATTTAGCAAAGTTTCATAGGCTTTAACAGAATCACCCCATTGCTTTTGGGATGAATAAATTTGTGCCTTGAGGGTTAAAAATAAAATGCAATCTTCTTTATCTTGATATAAGGCAATACCTTTATCCAAATATAGCACCGCTTTTTGATATTGTTTGAGGCGTTGCAAGGTTGTCCCTAATAACAAAATACAGCGTGCGCTCCGAAAACCGCCCAAATACGCATGTTCAAACAATTGATGTGCTTTTTCTAATTGATTATTGGTGAATGCCAATTTACCTTCATTAAAAGCCTGTTCGGGTGTCATTTGTGTGATGGCGCTCGGTATCGCCACCTTTTTTGATGTTGGGGTTGAGACAGTTTTGGGAATCACCTTTTTCTTGGGTTGTGTGGTCGCCTCTTTTTTGGGTGGCGGTGTCGTGGTAACGACAGGCACAGCAACCTCTTTTTTGGGTGATGTGGACGCTTTTTTAGGAGGCGATGCCTCTTTTTTTGCTGTTTTCGCAGTCGGTTGTGGCGGATTTTTAGCAGGTGTCGGTGTAGGCATCGGTTTAGGTGGGGGTGTTGGGGATGTGGGCATTTCCATCGTGGATAATTTACGCTTCACCAACAAGGCATGTAAAGCAGATTGACCTGTTTTTTGAATGAATCGCTCAACCACTTTCACCATCTCTGGTGCATATTTATCTTTTGGGCTGATGAGTTGAATCGCCCAATCAAAATATTGAGAGGCGTTATCGGTCTGATTGAGGGCATCATACGCACATGCCCGAAAAAAATAATCCACATGAGAGGCTTTGCTGGCAGTCTCTAGGGTCTTGATAAATTCTGGGATAGCATTTTTGGAGCGAGCCTCATCAAATTGTGATTTGAGGCTTTCGTATCTGGGTTTTGGCATAAATGACCTACTGTGTGAGATGGTAACAAGACCATCTCTTGTCATGGAGATTGGGGGTATTTACGATAAACATCCCTAAATATGGTCTCATCATGTATAAATTTCGATAATAAACTCATTGTAAATCAAGTTGGTTATTTTGGCTACATAACAAGCAAAATTTAGCGGTGCATCACTTTTTCATACGAAAACAAGACAAACCCCTCTGTTTCTATTGTCTCGCCGACTTTGATATACCCCAATTTTTCATAAAAGTGTTGGTTGCGCGTGGCATACCATGGGGTATCGAGTGTCCATTTGTTGGCGGAGTGCGTCGCTTCGATAAAGCGAATCGCTTGGCTACCAATACCCTTGTTATGATGGGGTGGGTCTATGTGGATGATATGCAGGTGATAATGCCCCTCACCTCGATTAAAAATTGTCATCCCGCCAATAATCACCCCATCCAACACCATTTTATAACACAACTGCTTTTCAATATCATCCAGCATCACCTCTAGCGAATCATAATCGGGCGGACCGCCCACCGCCAACGGTTCATCGGGATACATCACCTCATCATGATGAAAGGCGCGTATCTGGACTTCAAGCAATTTTTTTGCATCATCGGGTATGGCTTTTTCAAATTGAATATTCATTTGATATACCCCTCTATAGGTTGATACCCACGCACATAATCCACATATAATTTTTTGGGGAATGTTTGCGGGGTGTGCGGTTCAATTGGCAATTCATAAATATTCAACATGAATTGCAT
>CALDGT010000616.1 GCA_937942935.1 uncultured Chloroflexota bacterium
GTTCCTGCTTCGTCATCCCGCGTGATCTGTCGGAAGAAGAAATTGCGCGGGAAGCTCTGCGCCTTGCGGCATTCAAATTGCCATGCAAGACACGCTTCATCAAACGGATTGACCCCATCTCTGGAAAAGAGGTGTAATCGTGGCAGGACAAAATGTGAAAGACATTCGCAATATGACGGATGAAGAATTGGCTGATGCGCTCGAAGACCAACGCGAAAAAATCTTTAACTTGCGTTTTCAAAAAGCCGCCAACCAATTGGAAGATGGCAACCAATTACGTTATGCCAAACGTGGCTTGGCGCGGTTGTTGAGCGTGAAGCGTGAACGCGAGTTAGCAGGAGAAAAGTAAGATGGCTAATAATCGTCGGCGACTGGTTGGTCGTGTCGTCAGTGACAAAATGCAAAAGACGGTGGTGGTGCTGTTGGAACGTCGTAAAATGCACCCCATTTACAAAAAAGTCGTTATCAGCACCAAAAAGATTATGGCTCACGATGAAAGTGACCAAATCCCCGTTGGCGCGGTAGTGCGTGTGGTCGAAAGCCGCCCCATGAGCAAAAATAAACGTTGGGTGGTTGAAGAAGTGTTAGAAACGCCCGAAGTGTTCAATGTCAATAAAGACTTGGGCGAGGAGAAATAGTCATGATTCAAACCGAATCTCGATTAGTAGTTGCCGATAATACCGGCGCACAAGAATTGTTAGTCATCCGTGTTTTGGGTGGCTCACGCAGACGTTATGGTTCGATTGGCGATATTGTCGTGGCGGCGGTCAAATCTGCTTCTACACAAGGCAATATCAAAAAATCAGAAGTCGTGCGTGCCGTGATTGTCCGCGTGGCAAAAGAATATCGCCGTGATGATGGCTCTTATATCAAATTCGATGATAATGCCGCCGTCATTTTGGCAGACGACATGACCAACCCCAAAGGCTCGCGTGTGTTTGGTCCCGTGGCGCGTGAATTGCGCGATAAGGGCTTCATGAAAATAGTCTCTCTTGCCCCAGAGACGCTCTAACCATAATTTGCTATTTCGGGCAATAGGGTAAGCATAAGCCCCCCGAAATGAAGGAGAAAATGAAAGATGCAACGGATTAAGAAAGGAGACACCGTAGAGGTCATCGCAGGCAAAGACTTGGGTGAACGTGGCGAAGTCGTTACAGTTACCCCCAAGGAAAACCGCGTGGTCGTGAATGGTGTCAATGTACTCAAGCGCCATGAAAAAGCGCGTCAGGTAGGAAACCAACAAATTCCTGCCCAAATCGTTGAATTTGATGCACCCATTGACTTATCGAATGTGATGTTGGTTTGTCCAGCGTGCAATCAAAAAACTCGTGTCGGGTTTCGTTTTGTAGATGGTCGTAAAACACGCCACTGCAAAAAATGCAATGCCAATATAGATTAAGCGGAGTGTGAACAATGGCTAAAAATTTATTGATGCAAACACGCTACCGTGAAGAAGTCTTGCCTGCCTTGATGACCGAATTTAAGTATGCCAATGTGATGGAAGCCCCAAGCATTGAAAAAGTCGTTGTCAATATTGGTTTGGGCAAGGCAATTGATGAACCCAAATTGCTCGATGGCGCTGTAGAAGATTTGCGCGTCATCACTGGGCAACAACCTGTTATTACAAAAGCCAAAAAGAGTATCGCGGGCTTCAAACTGCGCGAAGGACGCTCTATCGGTGTGAAGGTGACATTGCGTGGCGAAAAAATGTGGGCATTGCTTGACCGCCTTATCAACATCGCCTTGCCACGTATCCGCGACTTTCGCGGAATTCCTGCCAAACTCGATGGGCGTGGCAATTACACGGTTGGCTTGCGCGAACAACTGGTATTCCCAGAAATTGATTTCGACAAAATTGACCAACTGCGTGGGATGGAAATCACCATCGTCACCACCGCCAAGACCGATGAAGAAGGTCGGCGCTTGCTCAAATTGTTGGGTATGCCATTCCGTGAAAATTAAGGTGCTGGAGAGAATAAATAATGGCTAAAAAATCCATGATTGCCCGCGAGGGCAAACGTAAGTATGAAGTGCAAGTCCGCAATCGTTGTCAAAAGTGCGGTCGTCCACGCGGGTATATCCGTCGCTTCGGATTATGCCGCATTTGTTTCCGTGAAATGGCGCTTAAGGGCGAAATCCCTGGCGTTGTGAAATCTAGCTGGTAGGAGCATAGCCAACATGACAAATGACCCGATTGCAGATATGTTAACGCGCATTCGTAATGCGCTGATGGTCGGAAAAACCGTGGTAGAAGTGCCAAAATCGAAAATTAAACTCGAAATTGCACGTATCCTCAAAGAAGAAGGTTATATTGAGGATTATACTGTTGGTGAAGAAACACCAGTGAATTTAATTCACATCACACTCAAATATTATGGTCCGCGTCGTAGCCGTCGCCCAGTGATTACTAACATCTCGCGTGTGAGTAAACCCGGTCGTCGTGTATACAGTGGTCGCCGCGATTTACCCCGCGTGTTAAGCGGTACAGGCATTGCCATTGTCACCACCCCCAAAGGCGTGATGACCGCGCAACAAGCCCGCCGTGAACGTGTGGGTGGCGAAGTCCTGTGCTACGTTTGGTGATAAGGAAAGATACTCATGTCTCGGATTGGTAAAAAACCGATTGCTCTGCCCGCAAAGGTAGAAGTGAAAATAGAAGGACAGAATGTCACCGTTAAGGGACCAAAAGGCGAATTGAGCCGTGAAGTTCATCCCGAAATGTCTGTGGCAATGGAAGACGGGAACCTTGTTGTTACCCGTCCCTCAGATGAAGCCCGTCACAAAGCCTTGCATGGTCTAACCCGTGCGTTGTTGGCAAATATGGTGACAGGTGTTTCTGAAGGCTACCGCCGCACACTCGATATCGAAGGTGTGCAATATCAAGGCGATATACGTGGTAATGATTTAGTCCTTAAATTGGGCTATAGCCACGAAATTGTGGTCTCGCCACCCGACCCAACGGTCAAATTTGAAGTCGAAAAAGACAGCAAAGGGCGCGTGATTCACATCAACGGCATTGATAAACAAGTGGTTGGTCAAATCGCCGCCAATATCCGCGAATTGCGTCCCCCCGAACCCTATAAAGGGAAAGGGATTCGCTATCGTGGTGAAGTCATCCGCCGTAAAGCTGGTAAGTCTGGAAAGAAATAGGGATATATCATGCCTGATATTAAAGGTCAAAAGAAAACAGAATCGCGTCAACGTCGCCATGCCCGTATTCGCGCAAAAGTTGAGGGAACCGTTAGTCGCCCTCGCTTGAGCGTGTTTCGGAGCTTGACCAACATTTATGCCCAAGTCATTGAT
>CALDGT010000617.1 GCA_937942935.1 uncultured Chloroflexota bacterium
GCATTGTTCTTGGTCATGTGCGACCAAAAACACCGAATCGGAATTGGTGACGACGTATAACAATTCTTGCGGGTTAGCATCCGTGAAAATGGCTGTGCTGGCACCCCCCGCACAATGTGTAGCGAGTTCTGCCCAATAAAATTCGGGGTCATTTTCGCCGATAATGGCGACTTTTTCGCCACGTTCTAACCCCATACTCATCAGACCGAGCGTAAAATCATGTACTTTTTGGTACGATTCTTCCCATGTGTATTCTTGCCAAATGCCAAGCCGTTTTTTACGCATGGCGATTTTACCCCAATATTTTTTGGCGGTATTCACAAATAATTTGGGGAGTGTGTCTTTATCATTATCGAGTTCGGGAATGGTGTATCCCGATGGTGTAAAAACTTGCGATTCGCGTTTAATTTGATTCGGTGCATCAATAACCATAATTTTAGTGTTCCTGACCTAAATAAGCCTTAATGACGGCATCATCGTTACGGATTTGTTCGGGTGTGCCTTCGGCAATCTTCATACCAAAATCGAGCGCGACAATTCGGTGAGAAATATCCATCACCAACCCGATATCGTGTTCAATGAGCATGATGGTCATCTTTTGGCGCTCATGAATATCTAAAATGAATCGCGCCATATCTTCTTTTTCTTCGACATTCATGCCCGCCATTGGTTCGTCTAAAAGGAGCATAGTCGGTTCTAATGCCAAAGCACGCCCCAATTCGACCCGCTTCCGTAACCCATAACTGAGGTTGCCCACGATGGTCTTGCGGACATGCTCCATCTCTAAAAAGTCTATAATTTCTTCAACGCGGTGACGATGTTCAATTTCTTCTTTTTTGGCAGGACCCCAATACAACGCGCCTGAGAGCATGTTGCCTTTCATGTGCAAATGCCGTGCCGCCATCAGGTTGTCGAGCGTGGTCATGTTGGTATAGAGGGCGATATTCTGAAATGTGCGCGAAATGCCTAGTTGGGCGCGTTTATAGGGTGGGAGCTTGGTGATATTTTGCCCATCATAGATGATTGCGCCTTGTTGTGGATGATAAAACCCATTGATGCTATTGATGAGGCTGGTTTTTCCTGCGCCATTAGGTCCGATGACAGCAAAAATTTCGCCCTCATACACCTTAAAATCCACATGCTGTAATGCTTTGATGCCCCCAAAACTAAGCGAAATGTCATTAACGTGTAATTTAATCGGTGGCTTATTCATGTAATTTTCTCAAAAACGATTATTTTGCTAAAAATTTATTACTGTATCCATTGAAAGATAACAAAGATTTTAACTGAGTGCAACTTTTATGAGAAAATGTAAAAAAACTCTCATTTGATTTTTACATTTTTAGAGATGGCAGAGGCATATATGACTTGCGCTATATGCCTCCCGATAAATGGTTTAGGTTTTCTTATGGGGCTATCCATGTACCTGTGATAAATCCACGCCGTGTTCGGCGGCGATCTTTGCCACGACGGGGGAGATGAAGCCAATGTCTTTGTTGGTAGTAGGTGTTTGGTGGTGGGCGGTTGGCTGCGGCTCTGACTTTTGACTTTCGACTTTTGACTCTTTGCTGCTGTCCACTGTCAACTGTCCACTATCAACGGTCTCTCCCACTTTTCCAATCACCGCCAGCAATTCTCCAACCTTCGCGGCCTGACCTTCCTGCATGTCAATGCTGAGGAGCACGCCCGAAGCAGGTGCGGGAATTTCAGTATCCACTTTATCGGTATTCACTTCAAGCAAAGGTTCCAACTCATTGATCGAGTCGCCAACCTGTTTGAGCCATTTTGTAACGGTCACTTCGTCAACGCCTTCGCCTAATCTCGGAACGAGTACCTTAGTTGCCATAAATTCTCCTTAAGAATTTTCACCGCAGAGACGCAGAGAGCGCGGAGTTTTTTTTATTCTTTGAGTCCCAGAACAAGTCGCTTTATGCCTTTTACAACAATTGGAGTATTGAAGTTAATAATCAAACCAACTTTCCAACTACCGAGACGCATGTAAGTAAGGGCTTGTGCTTCGTGGATCGGTAAAATACTCTCAATCGCTTTTAATTCGACAACAACCTCATCTTTTA
>CALDGT010000618.1 GCA_937942935.1 uncultured Chloroflexota bacterium
AATAAACAACTTAACAACGTAAACTTTGTAATCGCACAGTTAAACCTTTTTGTGCCAATAATTTACCCGCCCATGCGCCTGCTTTCACGACCAATCTCGCAGATGTATAAGTTGTGTCAGGAGTATGAACAGTGACACTATTCGGATGAATATCAATGGCGTTAACAGGTGTTTTTTCAACCAAGATTGCGCCGTATTTACCCGCAAGGCGCAAATGTGTTTGCACACATAAATCAGCTCTCAACAAACCAGAATCGGCTTGATATAACACACTCATATCCTCATCAAAATGAAATTGAGGAAAGCGTTTATTGGCTTCGCCCGCAGATAACCACTCATGCGAAATCTCTGCGAGTGCCACGCTATCGCGTGTTTCGAGCAATGTTTTCTCGTCTGATTTGCCAAAATCTATGCCGCCTGTTTTGATGAGCAATTGCTCACCCGATTCTGCCTCAATATCCCCCCAAAGGCGATACGCATCTCGCGCCAAAGCGATATAACGCGGTTCGTTATAAGAATAACGGATAATGCGCGAATCCCCATGAGAACTACCTTTGTTATGCCCGAACTCAAATTGTTCTAAAAGCAAAACCCGTTCACCTGCTTTAGCGAGATAATAGGCGGTGGCGCTCCCCATAATACCACCTCCCAAAACGATAGTATCGTAATTCATGATATTCTTCCTTGTGCGGTCTTTTGTTCAGCATCACCAGAACAAACAAGTAATTTAATGGTGAATGTCGTCCCAATATCTAAAAGGCTGTCTATTTCAATCGTCCCATGATATAAATCCACAATACTCTTGACCAATTTTAGCCCAAGTCCTGTGCCACTAATTGACCCAACATTAGTCGCTCGATAAAAATCATTATATAAACGCGATAAATCATCGGGGGGGATGCCAATGCCAGAATCTTGAACAGCGAATTGCAACGTATTATCACCACATTTCACACGCACCCAAACATCCCCCCCTTTTGGAGAATATTTGATAGCATTCGTAATGAGATTAGCAATCAGGATATAGGTCAATTGGCGGTCAATATGATACCGAAATAGCTCTCCATCAAATTGAAATCGAATAAAATGCTTTTCACCCGCCACCGCTTGCATATCTTGAATGAGGCGTATCAGAAAGTCTTTAATATCAACTTCTTCAAAATGTAATTCCAAGCCTTTTAATTGGGATTTGCTAAATAGGAGTGTCGTTTCTATCAGATTATTCAGATGAGCCACTTGTCCTTGTATTTTTTCGATGTGGCGTGAACGCTGAATATCGGTCATACGCTGGCTATAATTTTTAAGCAAGTCGGTAGAAGTGCGGATGGCGGCGAGGGGTGTCCGAAATTCATGCGAAACCATCGAAACAAATAATGTGCGTAATTGCCCCAATTGGCGTTCTGCATTCAAAGCAATTTGTAAATCTTCTTCTGCCCTCTTTCTTGCAGAAACTTCTTTATGAAGCAAATCATTGGTCATTTGGAGCGCGAGTGTGCGTTCTTTTACGCGCAACTCCAATTCAAATAAAGCATTTTGTAAGGCTAATTCTAAATTTTTGCGTAGAGTGACATCTCTAAAATAAATTGAAAGCCCTGTTTCAGATGGATAAGCATGAACCTCAAACCATGTTTCAAGGGGTTCATAATATTCCACAAAAATAGCAGGGGTTTGTGTTTGTATTGCCTGATGATATTGATAATAAAAATTGGTGCTTTTAGCAGGAGGAAAGACATCCCACACATTTTTACCCAACAAATCGGCACGATTTTGTTGTAAAAGGGTTTCTGCTTCACTATTTAAGTACAAAAAATGCCATTCTAAATCTAATGCAAAAAAAGCATCTGTTATGCGCTCAAAAATGTCATATTCTGTTGATGTTTTCCCCTCTAAAAATGATAAAACTAACTCATCTACCGAAATTCCTTTCTCCTGTGAAATCGCTAATAATCGCTCTTGCACATCTGATGATAGTGTTATTTTTGTCATTATTGGCACCCCAACGCTCACTGTCAACTTATATCCTATCACAAAACAACTTATTTATAACAATGTCATGCAGAAATTGTGATTTTGCTCACTCTTAACTAGATTCTCACCCTATTGTTGATACAATAATGACGATTATCAACAAAAGGAAAGACATTTATGTTTAAGCGTATGGCAAAATTAGACCCCATGCCCCCATGGGGATATTTGAGCGCATTAGGGGCATTTGTGGTGATGTTTTTGGGCATTTTAATTGGCGCAACTATCATCGCCACCATTTTCACAGATACATCCGCCCCAACCTTGATGGTCGGTTGGGGAATTGGAATGGTTATTACCATTTTTTATATTTTTTCATCACATCGGCGCTCACCCGCAGAAGCCGATGCCTTAAAAATGGGCGTAACCAGCGCAAAATTGCCCATCATCGCTTTGTGGAGTTTGGGCTTTGCGATTCTATTCGACCTCATCGGTTGGGCGGTGGTGAATAATCAGACACTCGCTTCTGCCGAATTACTCTCATTCTCTGGGCAAAATATCTCGTTGGTTGGTTGGATTATTGCGGGCATCTTTATGATATTGCTCCAACCTCTGGCAGAAGAATTGGTCTTTAGAGGGTTGATGTTCCCTGCATTTCGGGGCATGTTTGGGGCATGGGTTGGTTTTTGGATGGTTGTTGTCTTCAATGCCTTATTCCACTTTTTAGCGTATCAACCAGCCACACCCAACAGCACGATTTTGTTATGGTATGGGGCGGGCTTACCATTTTTAGATGCCATCATTATCACAGGTGTACGCGCTTATACTGGTAGCACACGCGCCTCGTTGGTGGCTCATGCAGTTTTTGGCGCATTTGCGCTGATTAAAGCATTCACATTCGCGTAATTTCACAGATTATTGAACATCATTTTGTACAACAGGAGATATGGATGAAAATTGTTGTTGCCTCAACAAACCCCGTCAAAATCGAAGCGGCACGGGTTGGATTTGCACAAGTTTTTGATGAACCGCTTGAGATGATTGGTCTTTCTACGCCATCGGGTGTGAGCGACCAACCCATGACGGATAATGAAACCCATTTAGGTGCAAAGAATCGGGCTTATCGGGCGCGGGAATTACACCCCGATGCCGATTTTTGGGTGGGGTTAGAAGGTGGAATTGAAGAACATCGCGGGTCATTAAACGTTTTTGCATGGATTGTGATATTAAATCGGGAACGTGGTGGACACGCCCGTACAGCCACCTTTGTATTGCCAGATGAAGTAGCAGAATTGGTCAGAAAAGGCATGGAATTGGGCGATGCGGATGATGTCATCTTTGGTCGCGCCAATTCCAAACAGCAAAACGGGTCGGTAGGGTTATTAACAAATGACCGTATCACTCGCGGGAGTTATTATAGCCCTGCGGTGGTCTTGGCACTCATCCCCTTCATCAACCCGAACCTAAGTTTTAGAGATATCCCCTTGAGCTGATTGCCACGCGACATAATCGGCTTGTGTGACCATCTCGCCATTTTCGACCTGTGTGTCCACAAGCCGCCGATTTCTATCGAATAACAACGACACTTCTGCCTGAAATGGACACCGTTGTGCGCTGGCTATTTTGCGGACAAAGTAACCACTCTCATCATCTGTGAGGGATAAATCATTCATCAAATTAATGCGAACACGTACCACTTCTTGGCATCGTTTTGGGCGGACATACACAAAGTAAGCATTTTTATCCCCCATTTCTGGGGAACTACCGGGTGTTCCGAATTTTGGCGTGCGCCGTTTGAAAAAATTCATGAATTATTCTCCTTCTAGCGGTTCTTCTATGCGTGGCTTACCTAATTTAGCCCGTTCAATCTCGACCACTTCGGGGTCTAGTTTGATAAACAGTGCGGATGGTTCACGCAAGGCTTGTCCCACTTTTAATTGACTCTTTTCCCATCTGCCAATGGCTTTTGCAGGGTCATAAGTCAGGGCTTCATGAGCGCGGGTAGACTCTTGATAGGTCTGAATCGTCAAGTCGCCAAACAATTGCCCATCATAACCCAAGTATTCATGCACTTTCTGCGAACTAAATGGCAAAAATGGCGCGAGCATCGTCTTTAGGTTATCAATCACCCGTAAAATGGTATAAACCGATTTTGGGGTGTCTTCTGGGTTATCTTTGATGCTCTTCCATGGAGCGCGACCATCTAAATACGCATTGGCGTCACGCACCAAGCTAAGGGCTTCATTGAGCGCATCTTTGAGGCGTACCTTTTCGATGAGCGCCCCAACCGTGTCGAATCCTGCTTCAACTTTAGCGAGAATCGCTTCATCGGCAGGTGTGAGTCCATTTGGTTCTGGAATCACGCCATCATACCGTTTATAAGCAAAGCCCAACATCCGATTCACTAAATTGCCCCATGCCGCCACCAATTCGTTATTCACACGAGTGAAAAATCCTTCCCATGTAAAATCGCTATCGGACGTCTCTGGAAAACTGCGCGTCATATAAAATCGAATGGCATCTGCTTGATAGGCTTTGACCATATCGGGCACCCATACCGCCCAGTTATTGCTTTTAGAGAATTTCTGCCCCTCCACATTCATAAATTCGTTGGCAGGGACATCATACGGCAAGTTAATGGGTGTAGAATCACCTTCGTTATACATACCACTGATACCGATGAGCATCGCGGGCCAAATCACAGTATGGAATGGCACATTATCTTTGCCGATGAAATAATACACTTCCGCATCGGGGTTATACCACCATTTCTTCCATACATCAGGCGAGCCATGATTTTTTGCCCATTCGACACTCGCAGTAAAATAACCGTTGACCGCCTCAAACCACACATAAATCCGCTTGTCGTCCCAACCATCTACAGGTACGCGCACACCCCAATCGAGGTCACGAGTATATGCCCGTCCACGTAACCCTGTATCAAGCCCTTGTTTGATGAGATTACGGGTAAAATTCACCACATTCGTGCGCCATGCACTTTGGCGTTTATCCAAATAGGCGAGCAGTTCATTGGCAGTTTGGCTGAGGTCTAAAAAGAAATGCTCACTTTGGCGCACAACCAATTCATCAGATGGGTTATTACGATTGCGGGGTGAAATCAATTTAGTCGCATCGAGCAAATTGCCACAATTATCGCATTGGTCGCCCCGCGCTTTTTGAAACCCGCAAATATAGCATGTGCCTTCGACATACCTATCGGGCAAAAAGCGTTTTTCTTTTTCGCTATACATCAAATCTTGTTTTTCCGTGTAGAGATAATTCCGTTTATGGAGTGTAGAGAAAATATCTTGGGCGATTTGATGATGATTTTCGGTATCGGTATGGGTAAATAAATCGAAGCTCGCGCCAATTGCTCTTAGAGACAGCAAAAAGCGTTTGTGATAATGCGAAAAAACCTCTTGTGGAGAGATTCCGCGTGCATCAGCTTCTAGGGAGATGGGTGTGCCATGCGTATCTGACCCAGAGACCATTAGCACATGATTGCCCTTCATTCGATGATAACGGGCAAAAATATCGGCAGGCAAGTATGCGCCAGCCAAGTGTCCCAAGTGCAAATCGCCATTAGAATAGGGCCAACCCACAGAAACGCAAATATACTTTGGTGTATCCATCTTATCTTTATCCATCTTTCTGCATTAAACAGACACAACTAAATGCTATGCTTTTTGAATAATGTAAGGGCGCAAGATTTTGCGCCCTTACGCCAAAGCTATACTTATTTTACCAAAAAATTATTGTTTTTAATCCCTCTGAATGGGAAAAATCGCACAATTTGATGTGGCATGGGCATAGAGTTTGCCTTTAGAATCTCGTAAATAGGCTTCTGCGGTAGCGATTAAGCGACCAGAATGAAGCACTTTTGCCTCACAACGCAATACGCCAACCGATAAGGTAATGGCACGCACCAAATGAGAATTAATTTGTGTGGTAGAGTAAGCCATGCCTTGTGGTAATGTGGTATGCACCGCACACCCCATTGCGCCATCCAAGACAGTGGTTGCATAACCACCATGCACCATACCTATTGGATTATATGAATATTCAGCAGGTTGCGCGGTGAATACGACCCACCCCTCAGAGACTTCTACCAAATCCATCATGAATAAACGTGCAATGGGTGGGGCTGGATATTTTCGGTCTTTTAGCGCCGTCATATAGTCTAGACCAGACATGGTGAGGGCGGCTTGTGCGCCTATCATCGGGTCGCCCCATGTGATGGTGGCGGAACGGTCTTCTATCATCATCAAAAAATCCCTTCATTTTAATATTTTTTCAATTTGTTCTCTTAAATAGGCTTCAACCAAAACACCAAAAGCCCGCCAAACCTCTGCACCGTGTTCATCATACAAGACATAACTAGGATGACCGGGTAATGCAAGGGTATTAAACGCGGTCTGCCCTTCGGCATCATCCATCGCATTCAAAAAGCGCACAACAACTTGGTCTGTATATTGTTCATCTAGCCTATGCACGATAGGCGACATCGTTTGTCAAGGACTTCAGTTATCCGTATAAAAAAATAAAAGTGTTGGTTTCCCTTTTTCGATGACTACCCCATCACTCACTTGGCGCGTCGTTGAATCACCAGAGCAACCTGCGAATAATAGCACGGCAGAACATAGCCAAAATGCCCATTTGAGTAGACGCATCTTATCCCTCCACAAATTTATCAAATACCCATTTAATTATTATATGAGGGGATAAACATGGGCGCAACCAATTACACTCATCAAAGTTACAACTCTGTGGGTTAATCATCATCTTTCACAATAATTGACCTAATCAATAAAATCCCAACTAATCCTAATAATGCACAAGTGCAAATAAGTATCAAAGCAGAGATAATATTAAACATAGTTGAGGTGGAAGCATTACTTGAATTAATCATTACTCCAATAAGAAATGAAAACGGCAACCCTATATTATGGGATTGTATATTTAAGTTTCGCATCTGATTCGCCCCTTCAAAAATGATTCATGCCTGTGTTATCGTAATGATGATACTCACGATTATAGAGGATATTTATTTTTTGTACTGCAAGGATTGAACTTCATGAATCGCAAAACCATCATCGCCATTATTATCATCACCCTCGTCATCGCAGGTGGCATCATCGCCCTAACTGCCATTTTGCCACCCCAAAACCAACCCGCATTTGATGTCGCCACCCGTTTTATAAATTTGGCAGGGACTGGTCAAGATGAATTGGCAATGGCGCTATTGAGTGATGAACTGCAAACCTATGTGCGCGATAATTGCCCAGAGGGCAGTGTTTCGGCATGTATTTATGCTTATACACCGTCTGAATGGGGAAAATTAATGCGCGATGGTGCGGCGGTATATCGGCGGTCTATCCGCGATGGTGAAGCATGGGATATTCAACTTATTGCCACCTACGAAGAAGGCAAAGGCTTTGCTGGTATTTGTATTTATAACCGTGTCGAAGAAGTTGCGCCAGATGATTGGCGTGTGACGGCTTGGTCTGGTTTCATTCCGTGTGATGATGCCAATTCGGGCTTGCCCAATTTACGCTCAGACAATGCCGTTAATCGTGTGCCATGAGGGATGTGATGATGCGTTATTTAACCCCACCCCCTAACTCTATCCCCATTACATGGAGTGGGGGAATAAAATCTATTTTAGGGGCGATTATCCTTATTATCACCATTATTTTTCTCACGGCGTGCGCTCAAATTGCGCCAGCACAATTGCCACAACGCCTCGCGGAAGGCAAAAATAATCAACTTCCTACCCTATCCGCGCCATTCACCATCACAAGCTATAGCTATACCAATCGTGCATTTTCGGTGAATTATCCAAAGGGGTGGCGTGTGGTTAGTTCTGCCAGTTTTGCGCCACCCTCTGTTGTATTCGTCTCACCTGATGAGCGCCAAATGATTCTCATCACCACCGAAGCCAATACGACCCTCGCCTACCCTTTCACAGACATCCCGCATGACCAAATTTCACAACAAAAAGGCGCTGTTTGGGTGATTGGGCTTGCTCCTATAGATAAATGGGAATCTTTCCGCATCACTTATGAATCTGTGTTCACGGCGCTTGATAGCTAATGCGATAAATAGCACCCGCATAATCATCAGAGATGAGCATTGCACCGTCTGGCATGATGAGAATATCCACAGGACGTCCCCATTCTTGCCCACCTTGCAACCAGCCATCGGCAAAGACCTCATAACTCACAGGGAAATCATCTATCACATGCACCATCGTCACCCGATACCCAATTTTTTCATTCCGAGAACGTGACCCATGCTCGGCAATGAAAACATATTCTTGATACTCCTCTGGGAACATATCGCCCGCATAAAAACGCATTCCCAATGCGGCAGTATGCGCTTGAAGTAATTGGACAGGCGCGGTGAATTGGCTACAATCATATTGACCAAAGCGTGTTTCGTTATAAAACCCACCTAAACAATAGGGAAATCCAAAATGTTCGCCAATGGTCGAAACACGATTCAATTCATCAGGAGGCAATTCATCTCCCATTGCATCATTTCCGTTATCAGTGAACCACAATTCGCCTGTTTCTGGATTCCAATCGAATCCAACCGTATTGCGGATTCCCTGAGCGACTGTTTCAAAACCCGTTCCATCTAGGTTTAGGCGGTGAATTGCACCATAGGGCAGATTCACCTCACAAAAATCGCATGGCACACCAACAGGGGTATATAACATATCCTCATAAATCCGCAAATATTTCCAACCGTGATGTTGGTCTTGTGGAAAATCATCATAAACCACAACCGGATTTGGCGGGTTCTCTAATTGCGATTCGATATTATCGTAACGGATGATACGATGAATTTCGGCAACATACAAACTGCCATTATGAAATGCCACCCCATTCGGGCTGTTCAGATTGCGTGCGATGGTATAACGCGATTCTGCAAAATTATCACCATCAAAATCTACGAGCGCATAAACAACACCTGTCCCGCGTGTGCCAACAAAGAGTGTGCCATTATCCCCTAGCGCCATAGACCGCGCCCCGCGCACAGTATCATTGTAGATGTCTATACGAAAACCTTCTGTCAAATTGATTTGGTCTAAATAAAGTTGGGCGGTAGGTTCTGCGAGGGCAATTGAGAAAGTGAGGAATCCCAACAAAAAGGTGAGCAAAAATCGAAA
>CALDGT010000619.1 GCA_937942935.1 uncultured Chloroflexota bacterium
CGCAAAAAAAGCCGATGTCGTCCTTGCCGATTTTGATTGGATTGGGCTTGATTGTTGGTTTTGGTGCAATTTTTCTGTTTGAATTTTTACAGATGAGTCGCCCAAAAGGTGGGTTAGAAGACGACAGTATTACGGCAGATGCGTATTTAGCAGATGTTACCCCATTACTTGAAAATGCAGACCCAGAGCGTGGCAAGCAATTGATTAGCTCTAAGGGATGCGTGGGCTGTCATGGCAATAATCTTGCCCCCAACTATGTTGAAACCCATCAACAAGCAGGCAATCGCCGTCCACCCATGACCGCCGAAGGCTACTTGTATGAATCTATTGTCTACCCTAATGCGTTTCGGGTGGGAGATTACCCAACGAATATGCCAACAACTTATGTAGACGACCTAGAACGACAAGAAATTGGCGATATTATCGCTTATTTGCTTTCGCCATTAGTAGAAACACCATAACCCGTTATGTATTTAGACGTTTTTACCCTATCGGCTTTAGTAGATGAATTTATGGATACACTCGTTGGTGGGCGTATCCAAGATGCGTTGGATGTGGATGAGACAGGTGTTGGTTTAGAAATTTATGCCCATCATAAACGCCAGTATTTGTATCTCAGTGCCGATACCAATGTTCCTCGTTTACATATCACCCAAGAAAAATTGCGACGTGGCACAGAAAAGCCCACTACACTCGGATTGCTCATTCGGCGTTATGTTGAAGGCGGAAAAATTGTCCATGTCAGCCAGCCCGATTGGGAACGGGTGATTCATCTGCACCTCGAAACCGCAGAAGGCGAGATGGAATTGGTCATTGAGCCAATGGAACGCCGTAGCAATATTTTGTTGGTGCAAAACGGGATTATTTTGGATTGTATGCGCCGTGTTGGAGCAGATGAAAATCGGGTGCGAGTGAGCTTGCCTAATCATCCATATGTGCCACCGCCCAAACAAATCGTCAAGCGTAACCCATTTACTGTCACAGAAGCCGATATACAAGGTTTTATAACCCAAACAACCGACCCCAAAGCCCGTACTTACCAAATATTGACGGCGAATTTGTTGGGCATGAGTCCATTATTGGCGCGGGAGATTGTGTATCGGGCATGTGATGATTCTAAGCAAAAAGCGAGTTCTGCAAGTGCTGGAGATTTGCAAGTCGCATTAGAGATGGTGCTTGAGCCGTTGCGGAAGCGTGACTGGCAAGCAGGAATCATCGAAGAGAATGGGCGTGTTGAAGCCTATAGCGCCTATCCGATTGAACATTTACCGAATTGGAAACGGGTAGATACCATCAGTAAGGCGTTAGTCGGTTTTTATGGCGCACCTGTTGGCGAAAATGCGTATAATGCCGCCAAAATCCCTGTACGGCTTATTCTTCAAGAGGTGGGGCGCAAATATAAATCTAAATTATTTTCGTTGGAATCGTCGCTTAAAGATGATACAGAGCGCGAAATACTCAAACAAAGTGGCGAACTCATCCTCGCCTATCAATTCACTATCCAAAAAGGGCAGACAGAACTGAAAGCCCAATATGAGGTGGATGGGGCGATGTTGAGCATTAAACTTGACCCTACACTTACGCCATTAGAGAATGCCCAAGCCTATTTTGCACGATATAACAAAGCTAAACGCGCATTAGAAGATGTTCCGCGTTTGGTGAATGAAACACGAGTGCATTTGAACACACTGGCGCAACTCGAAAACGACCTAGAGATGGCGAATAATTGGGGCGATATTGACGAAGTGAGCGCCTCACTCATCGCTAATGGGTATGTGAAGGGTAAACGCGCTAAACGGATTGGTGGAGCAGGTCAAAGCGCCCCGTTGCGCCTTGTCACACAAGATGGATTTGTGATTTGGGTGGGCAAAAATAGCCGACAAAATGAACAAGTTACCTTCAAACGGGGTAGTGCCGAAGATTTTTGGCTTCATGCGCGGGATGTACCCGGAGCGCATGTGGTGATTAAATTTGATGGTCGCACGATTCCGCCTAGCATTATTGAACAAGCCGCATCTATTGCCGCTTACTATAGCTCACGCCGTTCTGATGGCAAAGTGCCTGTGGATATGACACGATGCAAGTATGTGAAAAAAATTAAAGGCGCGGCGCAAGGCATGGTCACATATCGTAACGAACAAACCCTAACCGCATCGCCAAAAAGCGAGAAAGAATTTGACTTTCTATGAGTGATATTATTCTGCATAAAGGACGAGAAAAATCTGTTTTTCGTCGGCATCCTTGGATTTTCTCTGGTGGCATTGCGCGTGTGAATGGCAACCCGCAAGGGGGAGAAATGGTCACAGTTCGCTCCGAAAATGGCAAATTTTTGGCGCGTGGGTATTGGAATGTGCGTTCACAAATTCAAGTCCGCATCCTGACATGGGAAGATGAACCCATAGACCGTGATTGGTGGCGGAAGATGTTCATCCGCGCCATTGACAGTCGCAAACATATCACCAGCACCGCGTATCGCCTGATTAATGCCGAAAGTGATTTTTTGGCGGGGCTAATTGTAGATAAATATGGTGATTGGTTGGTTTTGCAAGCCCTGACATTGGCGATTGACCTCATCAAAAAAGACCTTGCCGACCTGTTGATGGAACTTACAGGGGCGCGGGGTGTGTATGAGCGTAGCGATGTGGATGTGCGTGGAAAAGAAGGATTAAAGTCATCTGTGGGTGTATTGGCAGGTGAAGCCCCTCCAAATCCGATTATTGTGGATGAAGGGGTGCAATTGGTGGTGGATGTGTATGCGGGGCATAAAACTGGCACTTATCTTGACCAACGCCAAAATCGGATGCTGGTCGGCGAATTGATACAAGGTCAGCCACATCTCACCACTGTTTTGAATTTATTCAGTTATACAGGTGGCTTTTCGATTCATGCCTTGCGTCACCCACAGGTGCGTGTGGTGAATGTGGATGCCTCTGCGGATGCGCTGATGCTTGCGCGAGAAAATATGCGTCTGAATGGATTAGATGAATCTCGTGCCGATTTTATTCAGGCTGATGTATTTGATGATTTGCGGTTGCGAATGACGGCAAATGAATTGTATGATGTGGTTATTTTAGACCCGCCAAAATTCGCCCATGCTCAATCACAAGTAGAAAAAGCGGCGCGGGGTTATAAAGACATCAATCTAAATGCCTTCAAGCTAATCAAAAGTGGTGGATATTTATTCACTTTTTCGTGTTCTGGTGCGATTAATGCTGATTTATTCCAAAAAATTGTTTTTGGCGCATTAGAAGATAGTGGGCGCGAGGCGCAAATCATTCGGGTTTTAGGGGCGAGTGATGACCACCCTGTGGCGTTGAGTTTCCCAGAAGGGACATACCTGAAGGGGTTAATGTTGCGCGTGTATTGATGATATAATAGAGGGGTATCGTTAGTCGGGCTTGCTATGGCAAGCCCCTACACCAGATGGATATTTGCCTCATGCTGACAAACCGCGAAATTGCTGAAATATTTGAAAAATGTGCCAATTTACTTCAACTTAAAGGCGAGAGTATTCATCGTTATTTGGCGTATCAACGCGCCGCCGAGACCATCCGCGAATTACCGCGTGATTTACACGCCATTTCCGCCGAAAAAGGATTGGTAGACCTGCCCAATATCGGCAAAACCCTCGCCGAAAAAATTGATGAGATGCTCACGACAGGTAAACTCACATTTTATGAGAAACTCATCACCGAAATCCCTGTGGGATTAATTGACATCATGAATATCAATGGTGTTGGACCCAAAAAAGCCATGCTATTTTATAAAGAATTGGGTGTGACCACAGTTGAAGCCCTCAAGCAAGCAGGTGAGGCGGGTAAACTTCGTAATTTGGCAGGGATGGGTGAAAAAAGTGAGAAAAAGGTGTTGGAAGGCATTGAATCGTTATCTCGCCAAACGGGGCGTATTTCGATTGGTATTGCGCTTCCATCGGCACAAGCCATCCTCACCGAATTATTAGCATTGCCCAATGTACTAGAAGGGGCGCTGGCGGGGAGTATTCGGCGTGGAAAACCGACCATTGGCGATATTGACATCCTCATCGCCGTGGCAGATATGTCACATTCGCCCGCCATCATGACGCATTTTGTGAATATGCCACAAGTGGCGCGGATTTTGGGGCAGGGTGAGACTAAGAGTAGCATTGAATTGCATAATGGGTTACAAGCCGATTTGCGTGTTTTGGTCAAAGAAAAATGGGGGACAGCGCTCAATTATTTTTCTGGGAGCAAAGAACATAATGTGCGGATGCGCCAATTGGCACTCGCTAAAGGGTTGAGCCTGAATGAACATGCTTATAGCCCTGTGGATGCTGATGGCAATATCATTGAAGATGCACCCAAAATTTTTTGCGATACAGAAGAAGCCGTGTATTCCCAAGTTGGATTGCCTTTTGTCCCGCCCGAATTGCGCGAAGATGCGGGCGAAATCGAAGCCGCCCAACGGGGTGAATTGCCTAATCTTATCACCATCAACGATATTAAAGGTGATTTGCACATGCACACCACTTATAGCGATGGAATTGCCAGCGTGCAACAAATGGCAGAAGAAGCCTATTCACGAGGATTGCAATATATCGTCATCACCGACCACTCGCGTAGTTTGGGTATTGCCAACGGACTTTCGATTGAACGATTACTGGCACAACAAGAAGAAGTCCGTCATGTAGATGCGCTCATGGCGGGCAAAATCCGTGTTTTTCATGGCACAGAGATGGATATTAATGCTGATGGTGGTCTCGATTATCCCGATGAAATTTTGGCACAATTGGATTTTGTCATCGCCTCATTGCATGTCAGTTTGCGCCAAGAACGCGCCCAAATTACGCAACGGCTACTCAATGCGATTCAAAATCCGCATGTGGATATGATAGGGCATCCAACGGCGCGATATATTCCAGACCGCGACCCTGTTGATGCTGATATGGATGCTGTGTTTGAATCGGCAAAAACACACAGCAAAGTTTTAGAAATTAATGCCAATCCACGCCGACTCGATTTAGATGCGAGTTATGTGCGTCGTGCTGTGGATATGGGGATATTATTGGCGATAAACACTGATGCTCATCAACCAAGTCACTTTGATTTGATGCCGTATGGGATTATGACGGCTCGGCGCGGTTGGGCAGAAGCAAAAAATGTGTTAAACACACGCCCCATTGAGGACTTTATCCAATGGATTGAGGGGAAACGATGACAGACGAATTTTCGCCATTGCCATTTTTGCCCAATGATGATGACCAAGAAACCCGCGCTGTAGATAGCACACGTAAATTAGACCAACGCACCCCCCCGCGCGGGATTCCGCCTGTTGTGAACCGTCCAAATATTCCACCACCACCACCGAGACCAGCGTCTAAGCAGATGCCTCCGCCCCGCCAAACAGGACAAGTTCCAAGAGTCCCGCCACAAAATCCGCCACCACCCCAACAAAAACGGAGTAGGGCGCGGAATCGGCGTGATAGTGGGTTATATTTGCCGTTGTGGTCGCTCGGCGCGATGTTATTAGCCGTTTTTCTGATTGCGGGGTGTATTATTTTGGTTGTGATTGGGCTTGGTGGGCGCAATGCCCAAATCCCACCTGCGCCACCGCCACAGATGGTTGTGAATACCCTCATCCCGACCAATACGCCCGAAAATCAACCCCTCACACCTGCAACTGCGACCATCCCGCCGATATTTGAGCCAGTCGTGGGTAATGGTCAACCGAATATCACATTTTCGCTGGCGGGTCCAACCCTCATGCCCATCGAAATTAGCCCAACCCCACAACCATTAGGGATTGGTGCAACCGTGATTGTGGTGGGTGTTGGCGAAACACAATTGAATGTGCGCGATAATGCGGGTGTGATTGGGACGAACATTTTGTTCCGCGCAAATGAAGGAACGACCTTTGTGATTGTGGCGGGTCCCGAATTGGTAGATAACCTGACATGGTGGCGCATCCAAAACCCGAGTGATGCTACACAATCGGGGTGGGCGGCGGGTCAATATTTGCAGGTGACACCCTAGAATTTCTCATATTTATCCCCTTGACCTTGTACTATACTACAGGGTGTATGCTTGTATACAACAACAGGCTTATGCACAAAGGAGTATGGTGCAATGGAAAAATTAACACGCGGAAAGTTGGCAAAATCCAGTGGTGTCCATCCAGAGACCATTCGCTATTACGAGCAGTATGGTCTTTTGCCTATCCCCGCACGCTCAGAATCGAATTATCGGTTATTTGATGCCGAAAGTGTGGAACGGGTACATTTTATCAAGAAGGCGCAATCGGTTGGGTTTTCTTTGGATGAAATTCGCTTGCTCCTCACCCTCAAATATGCAGAAGATTCCACTTGTGAACCCGTCAAACAATTGGCAAAAGAAAAATTGGTGGAATTAGACCACAAAATTCACTGTCTCCACATGATGAAAGATTTGTTGACCAGTTTAGTCGAAGCCTGTCCGGGCGGGACTGAACCAACCGATGACTGCCCCATTTTGGAACATTTAACCACAGATTCGATGCAAATGTGAGTTTTATCACGCATTTTTAGGAGATTTGTTATGAATATAAAATATGCAATTCGGTGCATACTTGTGATTATTAGCGTTGTGTTACTGAGTAATGCGGTTTATGCAGATGCTCCCATAGAAGGACGTGCAGGACGCGCAGAGGTAAGATTTTTGGAGGGGATGATAGACCATCATCAAATGGCGTTGGATATGGCAACCGATTGTCTCAATAAAGCCCAAACCGAGTCTGTTGTGGAATTATGTAATAATGTAATTACCGCCCAAAGCGCTGAAATTGTTCAAATGCAAGCATGGCTTTTGGAATGGTATGATATTGAATATGCCCCAATGCCTATGGTGGATATGGATTCTGACCATGATATGGGGGGGATGCACGGTGGACACCAAGAACACCGCGACCCGCCAATGATGATGGGGATGATGGCTGGGTTATCTCGTTTAGAAGGCATAGATTACGAAATCGCGTGGCTTGAAGCGATGATAGACCACCATGATGATGCCCTCCACATGTCTGAACGAGTTTTGCGTTATGCCCAACATGAAAGCCTCATTGCCCTCGCAGAAGCCATTATCAGCGCACAAACGACTGAAATCGAATATATGGAATCACTCATTGTTGAATTGAGTGAATAAATTTCTGAAGAGGGATGCACATGGATTTGTGGCTTATTTTCATCACAGGATTAACAACAGGTGGTTTGACTTGCCTTGCGGTACAAGGTGGGTTATTGATGACCGCATTATCTCAAGGGGATATGTCTGCCGAGAAACCGACATTATCTGACTCTGCATTGCCAGTAGGCGCATTTTTAGTCTCTAAATTGATAGCCTATGCCATAATCGGATTTTTGCTTGGCGCATTAGGCAATGCCTTTCGGATTACCCCAACTGTACAAGGGATGATGCAACTCCTTGCAGGTTTGTTTATGATAATAACTGCCTTTAGCCTGCTCGATGTGCATCCTATTTTCCGCTATTTTCAGATAAAACCACCTAAATTTATTGCCCGCAGAATCCGTACACAAGCTAAAAGTGGGGCGATATTTGCCCCTGCTATTTTGGGCGCATTGACGGTATTCATCCCTTGTGGAACAACCCAAGCGATGATGATTTTGGCAATTAGCTCATCAAATCCATTTGAAGGCATGGCGATTATGACTGCCTTTATTTTAGGCACAACCCCTGTGTTTTTTATTCTGGGCTTTGGCGCGACTCAAATTCGCGGGCGGATGCAAAATATTTTTGCGGTTGTTACCGCGACATTGGTGTTATTGCTCGGATTTTTATCAGTTGATGCAGGAATGATATTACTCGAATCGCCATATGCACCTAGTCGAATTGTGTTGGCGCTTGCTAATCCAGAACCTGCGGCGGTTACGGCAACAATTGTAGATGGTCGTCAGGAATTTTATTTGACCGCCGATTATAACGGATATACGCCCAATGTGTTGTTAGCCGAGAAGGGGAAGCCGATTCGATTGAATATGGTCACGCAAAATTCACGCGGATGCGAATTGGCATTTGTGATTCCAAGTTTTGGTATTAGCCTCATTTTGCCCACGAGTGGCACAACACCGATAGATATTCCTGCCTCATCTGAAGGTGAAATTCGGTTTATGTGCAGTATGGGCATGTATACAGGTGTAATTAAATTATCGTGAAAGGTAAGAAAATGACTAAAGGACAATTCAAAGTAAATGGGATGCACTGTACATCTTGTGCGATGAATATTGAAGGCGAATTGGAAGATTTGCGTGGCGTGATTAAAGCCAATGTGAATTTTGCCAAACAACTAACCAACGTAGAATATGATGAAAATGTTGTTTCATCACAAAAAATTATCGAAACCATTCAAAAATTAGGTTATGAGGTCAGTCAATCATGACAACCCAAGCAACGATTGAATTGCCCATCACAGGTATGACCTGTGCCGCTTGTGCGCGGAATGTTGAACGGGCATTGAGTAAGACAGAAGGTGTGAATGTGGCGAATGTGAATATCGCTACAGAACGTGCCAATATCACCTTTGACCCTGCATTAGTAGATATGACCGGTTTAATCGCCCGTGTGGATGCGGCGGGGTATGGTGTGGCACAAGCCACCATAGATTTGCCCATTACAGGGATGACTTGTGCGTCATGTGTGCGGAATGTTGAGCGTGCGCTGAATAAACAGAGTGGAATTTTATCTGCAACGGTTAATTTAGCCACTGAACGCGCCACAGTCACTTATTTACCCAATCTTGTTCGCCGTTCTGATATGGTCAAAGCGGTAGAAAATGCAGGGTATGGTGTGATTAATACGGCTGATGCAACCCGCCCAGAAGATACAGAAGCGGCTATCCGCGAGGCAGAAATTCAAAAGCAAAAACGCCTTGTGCTGATTGGCGCATTATTTAGTATCCCACTGGTGATACTAAGCATGACCCGTGATATGGTGATGATGACGGTGAGTGTGCCTGTCGAGACAGTGACAACAACGACAATGGGCGGGATGAGTATGTCATCTACCACGACCAACATGATGCCCCCAGAATGGACGATGTGGGGTGGTTGGATATTTGTATTTTGGATATTAGCGACTCCTGTTCACTTCTACTTGGGACGGCAATATA
>CALDGT010000620.1 GCA_937942935.1 uncultured Chloroflexota bacterium
CCTGTTTGCCAATGAGGATTTCATTGTTATCCATCCGCCATCACTCCCTCAAAAAATGCAATCGCTAACGCGCCCAATTCATCTACGGCATACCCGCCTTCTTGGATATACACCGTCGGTAAGTTCATCTGGTCTATCATACGCCCCATGCGGGTATAACTGGCTTTATTCAACTGAAACGCGCCCATTGGGTCGTTGATATAGGTATCGAATCCGAGCGAGACCACCAACGCCTCTGCCCCAAATGCTTGAATGGCTTGGATAGCGCGGGTGAGCGCCTCAAAATATGCCTCATCGCCTGTGCCGTGTGGCAAGGGAAGATTCAGATTAAACCCAACCCCTGCCCCTTCACCAATTTCATCGGCGTAACCAGTCGTATGCGGATAATCTACGGCAGGGTCTGCATGGATAGATGCAAAAAAGACAGTGGGGTCTTTATAAAAAATATCTTGTGTGCCGTTGCCATGATGATAATCCACATCCAAAATCGCCACTTTGCTATTTGAGGATAAAACCGATTGAAGGGCAAATGCGGCGAGGGCGGCATTATTGATATAACAATATCCCCCCATAAAATCATACCCCGCATGATGACCGGGTGGGCGACATAAGGCATACACCATTTTCTGATTGCCTGTCGCAACGGCGAGCGCCGCTAATTGTGCCAAATGTGCCGATTGCATGGCGGCTGTCCATGTATTTTTGCCAATCGGACAGGTGCTATCGCTCAAATAGGGTTTGGCAGTGTTATGCAAGCCACCTTTACCTTGCGCGGGTTGATGAAAAATGGATTCATAATAATATTCGTCACCGCCGAGTTGGTCGGCTAACCCATACACCGCATAATCGGCGCGGATGCGTGTTTGTGATTCTTCAGACATCCAAAGTAAATAATTAATCATGTCTTGGTCGTGGATAGTATGGGGTATTTTGATAATATCCACTGCTAATGCAGGTTCACTGATATGAAATAGCCCCGATTTTTTGAGCGCCTGATGGATATTTTCAATGCGTTGTGGCATTTCGTAATAGGGGACAATGCGCCCATGCAAAAATTCACCACGCGGGTTATGCAAGGCGTGATGGGGTGAATAAAAGGTGAGCAAGGGCTTTTTGGTCATGTAAATGAATCGCCTTTCGTAATACACACATCAACAGTCTAAAGTATAACCGTAATCTGGCTCATTGAGTAGGGGGGTAGCGAAAATCATCCATAATGATTTAACGAAAAATTTACAAAGCCCCCGTAATACATCATTATCTTAATTGTATCTCTATAAAAGTCGGCTTATAATAAAGCTAAGTAATTGATTGTTTTATTGGAGCTAAAATGACCTATAATATCGTTTGGGCAGTCGAAAAAAGAGTCCTCATCAGCACATTTGTCGGAAAAGTCACAAAAGATGACCTCATCGGTTTCGCCAATACTATCCGTGAGATGGTCAAACAAGGAGAACATCCTATTTATCACATCAGCAACAGCCTGCAATTGACCAAAGTAGAATTGTCGCTGAATGCGCTATTCGCCTTAGTCAAATCGGTTGGCATTATTACCGAATTAGCGTGGCAAATTGATGTGAACCTAAACCCCACCAACAAAATGCTCGCCGCCCTCAGTAGCCAAATCATACGCCTTCGCACACGCACATTCCCAAGTATGTATGATGCGGTCACATTCCTCAAAGCCATAGATGACACCCTTACCGATGTCACATGGAATATCCCAGAACCAGAAGAGGTCGCTCCATGACCATCGCATTAGTCACAGGTGGGACAGATGGCATCGGTAAAGCGGTGGCGCTTCAGTTAGCAAAAAGTGGCACACAAGTGGTCATTGTTGGGCGCAATAGTCAAAAAGGGGAACATGCCCTTGAAGATATTCGCGCACAAGTGACCCATGCCGATGTGACTTATCGCCAAGCCGATTTATCGCTCATGCGCGAGGTGAACAGATTAGCCGACTGGATAAAAAGCAGCTATCCCTCTGTGGATTTATTGGTGCATAGCGCGGGGGTGATGCTCCCCAA
>CALDGT010000621.1 GCA_937942935.1 uncultured Chloroflexota bacterium
CTTCTATAAATTCTGGCGGTTCTGCATCGAGTTGGGCGAGTGTTTTCGCTAAATTTTCGCCTATCTTCATCTTATTGTTATCGCGCTTGCGTAATTTTCTGGCGAGTTTTTCATCATGATTCCCCGCCACACACAGCGCCGTTTCTGCTTTGACCATATTCATCGCCAAACGCAACACATCTACCGATTTTGGACCTCGGTCTACCAAATCCCCGACAAAGACGACCTTTCGCCCATCTGGATGGTGCGCTTGATGTGCTTCTGCATCCACCATATAGCCTAATTTTTGGAGCAAAGCGACCAATTCATCATAACAGCCATGCACATCGCCAATCATATCGAATGGACCCGTATCGTGTTTGCGATTGGGATAAAGCGGATAGCGGGTGATGCTCAGGTTTTCTAACTCTTTTGGCGACGAAAATACAAATACGCGCTTAAATCCTTCTCGTTCTAATCCATTGATAGACCGCCTGAGATGTTGTTGTTGATTTTGGATGACATGCACCCCAAATTTGCGATTTTCACGCGATTTATTGCGTTCCATACAGACCGATTTGGGCATATCCAACACAATCGCAATTGGCGCGGCATAATGGTCATTCGCTAATTTCACCAGATGTTGGCGGGCATCTTGTTGGACATTGGTCGCATCAATGACGGCGAGTTTCATGCGCGAAAGGCGTTTTTTGGCGATAGTCTGCAAGACATCAAACGCATCTTTAGTCGCAGTTTGGTCATTTTCATCATCAGAGACTAATGCCCGACACGCATCAGAAGAGATAATTTCGGTGGGCGCAAAATGGTGCTTGGCAAAGGTGGACTTTCCACTACCAGATGCGCCAATGAGTACCACCAGACAAAATTCGGGGATGGCGATATTGGTCATGAAATCCTCTCAAATTGGGCTAATTGGGATGGCGCACCCACCTCTGCCGATACATCCCCAATCGGCGCAAATTGTACCCGATATCCATATTTTTCGGCGGTAGATTGTCCCCATGCTTCAAATTGGGCGCGTGTCCATTCAAACCGATGGTCTGGGTGTCGAAATGTGCCTGCGGGCAAGGTGGGATATAAAACATTATAGTCGCTATTGGGTGTTGTGATGATGATATGGCGGGGTTTTGCCACCCCAAATACCGCCCGTTCACAAGCTGATAACCGATGTGGGTCTAAGTGTTCAATGACTTCGACCAATACAGCCGCATCGTATCCAATTAAGCGTGGGTCGTCATACATCAGCGACCCGTGTATGAGGTGAATCCGTGCGCGTTGCTCAGATGGCATATATTTGAAGCCCAACCGATTTTGGGCGCGTTCTAAATCACGATATGCCACATCCATCCCAATAATTTCGGTGAATTGGGGTTCTGATAATAGTTTTTCGAGCAATAAGCCTTCGCCACAGCCCAAATCTAAGACACGTCTTGCACCGAGTCCTTTGAGCCGTTGTATGACATCTTCTAAACGCCGTTGATGCAAACTGATAGGTGCTTCTAGGATAGATTCTGGCAACGGATTTTTATCATCAATTGGGGTTTCATCCGATAAAATGCGTGCGAGTGCCTCTTGGGTTAGGCTGTAATGATGGCGCAAATAACGCCGTGTGATGAGATTGTATAAAGGATGGTCTGCTAACCACGATTCGCTATAACGCAATAATTTTTCGATTTCGTCTGCCCCAACATAATAATGTTTTTCATCATCCAACACAGGAATGAGGACATATAAATGTGATAACACTTCTTTGAGTGGGGCAGTGATTTTGAGGGTCAATGTGAAATAATGCCCTTCACCCCATGACAGAAATTGTTCATCAAGTGGGTATTGTTCGATGCTCACATCATATCCCAATGGGGTGAATAATTCATACAATAAATGCTCACCATCGGGGCAGGGGAGCGCCACCAATTGCACCGTGAGGGGGAGGGGATGATTTACGATATTGGCGCGTTCTGTGCTTTTGCCTTTTAGTGCCGAGCTATATACTTTGGCTATGGCGACACTCATCAATGATGTGGATGTATACGGGCGGTCGTTCACATATTGCCGTAGCGGGAAGTTGTGTTCAATTCCGCGCCGAGCCAGCCCGACAGGATTGATGTCGAGGAGCATGTTGGCGGTGCAAAGCGAATCGGTTGCATGGGTATAAAAAACATGCACCAAACCAAAATTGAGTTCAAAGGTCTGAAAACGAGCAGGATGTTTGTGGAGCAAATAACTTAAATCGGTTGCAGGTTGATGTGTGGTGCTAATGGTTAGTAACATAATCACTTCTATAAATGAATTTATTCAAACGGGTTGATTATAGAGCATTGACAGTTTCCACAAAAGAGGGGATAATTTCACTCGCTAACCAACATGAGTTGGGGCAAATATCAGTCTTGAAAATCATGATAGAATGATGCTATAATGACCCTATCATGAATTACACCTTGTAACTTGTGACATGCCTCCATAGCTCAATTGGCAGAGCACATTACTTGTAATAATGTGGTTATGAGTTCGAGTCTCATTGGGGGCTATCTTAACCTCAAGTTACAACCTTAACAACTTTTATATGGGTCAGTGTCCCGAGCGGCAAAGGGGAATGACTGTAAATCATTTGCGGTATCGCTTCGTAGGTTCGAGTCCTACCTGGCCCACAGGATAAATTTATCCGAATAATCTTTGCCTATGTAGCTCAGTGGTAGAGCGCTTTCTTGGTAAGAAAGAGGTCATGGGTTCAATCCCCATCATAGGCTTTTATTATCACCCATGCTAAATGTTATTTTTTGAGGAGTAAGTATCTCATGGCTAAAAAAGGCAATCGCCTCGTCATTAAGATGCGGAGTACCGAAAGCGGTCATATCTATATCACTTACAAAAACCGTCGTAATGACCCACAACGGTTAGAATTGAAAAAATACGACCCATTCGTGCGCCGTCACGTTATTTATAAAGAAGCAAAATAGGTTATGGCGTTTTTGCGCCACCTATGTTATACTAATTTGTACATAGGGGTGTAGCTCAATTGGCAGAGTAGTAGAGTCCAAATCTATTGGTTGCGAGTTCAAGTCTTGCCACCCCTGCACAGAAATCTGCAATGAAAATCTAAAACACCGTCAAATTTGGCGGTGTTTTAGTTACCCTACACCGTGTACAATAGTGGTATATCTGTTTATCAATTTTTGAGATTAGTGATTGAAGGAGTCAACGCTCTATATGGCACAAGAAACGCGCAAACGCGGTAGCGTTGCAGAAGAAGAAGTGTTAGAAGAAGTTGAAGAATTAGAAGAAGAACTCGATGAAGAAGATGAGTCGAGTGGTAAAGCCTATACAGAACGCAAAGGGCGTGCAACACCGGGCAAACGTAGCCGTCAAGAAGCTACAGAAGAAAAAGGCAATTTTGTGGTGCGCTTCTTTAGAGGCATTGCCAATTATTTGCGCGGTGTAAAAGAAGAACTCGAAAAAGTGGTGTGGCCCACCCGTGAAGAACTCATTCGTTTATCGCGCATTATCATCTCTGTCACCTTGTTTTCTGCTTTAGTTTTGGGTGTGATGTCATTTTTGTTTAATGAATTGTTCATTCAGGGCTTTAATAACAACATCGTGTTCTTGTTGTTTTTCGCTGTCGTTGGTGTGCTTTGGTTTGTAGTCGCCCGTTTTACAAAAAATAGCGACACCTCTTACTAAATCATACAGAGTGGATAAAGGCACAAACTACCCATGCCAGAAAAGAAAGAAAAATCAAAGAAAAATTATGACCCAGAACCCATTGATTTATCAGTGGATGATGATGCCCCACCGATTTTAGATTCACCTTCTTTGTTAGGGGAGGGAGAACCTCAAAAATATTGGTATGTGGTGCATTGCTATTCTGGATACGAAGAAAAAGTGCGTTATGCGATTGAGCAACGGATTGAAAGCATGGGCATGACGGGGAGCATCTTTGATGTAATTGTCCCCGAAGAAGAAGAAATCGAAATCAAAGACGGAAAACGCCGTACTATTAAGCGCCGTATCTTTCCCGGTTATATCCTTGTCCAAATGAAAATGGATGAAGATTCGTGGTATGTGGTGCGAAATACACCGGGCGTAACAGGCTTTGTGGGCATGGGAAATGAACCTACACCCCTCCGCAAAGAAGAAGTTGACCAAATTATGTCGCGCATGTCCGATGAAGCGCCCAAAATCAAGGTCAATTTCAAAATCGGTCAACGTGTCCGCATTGTTGATGGTCCGTTCAACGATTTTATTGGCGAAGTCTCTGATATTGATGTAGATAAGTCCAAAGTACGGGTCATGGTCAATTTCTTTGGTCGTGAAACCCCTGTGGAATTAGATTTCTTAGAAGTTGAGAAGATATAAACAAAAATTGCATAATTGGCTATAGCGATTTTTGTGATTTTCGGGTACATTTACCCGTCGCAGTCATTAACATGAGTTTATAGCCAGAAGAGGATTTAGATGGCAAAGAAAGTAAAAGCGATTGTCACCCTCCAGCTTAATGCTGGCAAAGCCAATCCCGCACCACCCGTCGGTCCGGCGTTGGCGCAACACAACATCAACATCATGGCGTTTGTGAAAGAATACAACGCCCGCACCAGCAACCGTATTGGCGAGATTGTGCCTGCGGAAATCACCGTCTTTACCGATGGCTCATTCAAGTTTATCTTGAAAAGCCCGCCAACCTCTTTCTTGATTAAGAAGGCGGCAGGCATTGACAAAGGGGCTTCTAACCCCAATACACAAGTGGTTGGCTCAATTACACGCAAACAAGTGCGCGAAATTGCCGAAGTCAAACGCGAAGATATGAACGCCCTCGATATCGAAGCCGCCATGCTTCAAATTGAAGGCACAGCACGCCAAATGGGTGTGACTATTAAAGATTAGTTCGGTGAATTGTGGGAGGACGTGTTGCGCGTCCATTTGACCACAGGAGATAAAAATGTCAGGAAAACGTTACGCAGAATTGCTCAAAAAATTTGACCGTGACCAATATTATCAATTGGCAGAAGCGGTCAAACTTGCCAAATCGATGGCAAATGCCAAATTTGATGAAACCATCGAAATCCACTTCCGTTTAGGGATTGACCCCCGTCATAGCGACCAACAAGTCCGTAGCACCGTCTTATTACCACATGGTTTGGGTAAAAAGGTTCGTGTTTTGGTCTTTGCCGAAGGCGAAGATGCACGCGCCGCCCAACAAGCGGGTGCAGACCTTGTTGGCGATGATGAAATGATTCAAAAAATCCAAAAAGAAGGTTTCTTGGATTTTGATGCCACCCTCGCGGTGCCATCTATGATGAAGAAAGTCGGTGTGGTTGCGCGTGTCTTGGGTCCTCGTGGTCTTATGCCAAACCCCAAAGCGGGTACTGTGGTTCAACCAGAAGACTTGGAACGTGCCATCAACGAACTTAAAGCAGGTCGTGTTGAATTCCGTAATGATAAAACCGGCAACCTGCACATCCCCGTTGGCAAAGCCAGCTTTGATGAAGAAAAATTGATTGAAAACGCACAAGCTGTTACCTCTGCCGTTATCGCACAACATCCCAGCACCATGAAAGGGATTTACATTCGCCGCGTGGTTGTAACATCCACCATGAGTCCGGGTGTGCGTGTAGAACTCAATACACTCAACGGGTAATTTTCCCCCATCATCAACAATGAACGAAAAGAGATGAGCCACTGCGCCATCTCTTTTTTGAATTCATTTATTTGCGTTAGTCACTCATCTGCATTATAGTTAAAATAAATTGAATGGCTTCATGAAAAGGTAAAAAATATGCGGATTTTAGTGATTGGCGGGACACAATTCATTGGATTGGCTTTGGTCAATGCCTTATATCAAATGGGGCATGATGTGGCAGTTTTTCACCGTGGACAAAGTAATCCATCGCTCCCCGATGGTATAACAAATATTTTGGGCGATTTGAATCACCTAACCGATTATCGCGCAGAATTTGAAAAATTTGCCCCCGATGTGGTGTTGCATAATATGGTGTTGAATGTAGACCAAGTGAATCAGTTAGTAGATACTTGTAAGGGATTGGTCAAGCGTGTTGTGATGACCAGTAGTATGGATGTGTATCAGGATTTTGGGCGTCTTTTGGGCTTAGAAGATTCGCCTATCCAAACAGACATCCTGAGTGAAGAATCGCCATTACGCATTT
>CALDGT010000622.1 GCA_937942935.1 uncultured Chloroflexota bacterium
CCACCACCCCAACCACTTCGGGACCGCCATGTCCAGTGATAACCGCCCCGCGCATTAGCGTAACCCTAATTCATGCCGAGCGATGACCATCCGTTGGACTTCACTCGTACCTTCATAAATGCGGGTGATACGCGCATCACGGTAATACCGTTCCACCGCGAGTTCTTTGCTATACCCCATACCACCATGAATTTGCACCGCTTCATCTGTGACAAACATCGCCGCTTCGCTGGCAAATAATTTGGCGATACTCGCTTCTAATGAAAAGCGCCCACCAGTCGCTTCTGCGCGTTGTTTTGCGAGTACCGCGTTATAAATCAATGCCCGCGCCGCCTCAATTTTGACCTTCATATCGGCGATTTTTTGTTGAATCATCTGGAATTGCCCAATCGGACCGCCAAAAGCGGTGCGTGTTTTAGCATATTCGAGGCTCGCTTCATACGCCGCCTCTGCAATGCCAAGTGCTTGTGAAGCAATACCAATACGTCCTGCATCTAACACAGTCATCGCAATCTTAAAGCCTTGTCCAACTTCGCCCAAAATATTTTCGACAGGACACAGATAATTTTCATAGACAATTTCGCTGGTGGCGCTGGCGCGAATCCCTAATTTGGGTTCTTTTTTGGCGCGGATGAGACCGGGTTGGTGGGCATCAATCAAAAATGCGGTAATGCCTTTATTCCCCTTGTCGGGATGTGTCATTGTGAACAACACAAAAGTATCGGCAACGGGTCCGCTTGTCACCCAACTCTTACGCCCATTGATGATGTAATGTGTGCCAGCATCATTCAACACGGCGCGACTCGCCATCGTCGCCGCATCACTCCCCGACATCGGCTCAGTCAGGCTATATGCACCAATTTTTTGACCACTCGCCACAGGTGCAAGGAATTTTTTCTTTTGTTCCTCTGTGCCAAATTTCATGATGGCATACCCAAACAGTGAATTATTCACACTCAAAATCGTGCTATGGCTGGCATCGGCTTTGGCAACTTCTATCATCGTCAGAGCATAAGCGAGGGTATCCATACCCGCCCCACCATATTCTTCTGGGATTTCGATACCCATCAACCCCATTTCGCCCATTTTTTTAATCGTTTGCAAGGGAAATTCACCTGCTTCATCCAATTCGGCGGCAATGGGTACAATTTCTTTTTGGGCAAAATTCCGCACCATTTTGACCAGTTCTTTATGTTCGGGGGTCATTTCTAAAATTAAAGTCGAATCTAAATTTGTTTCAAATACATTTTTATTTTTATATCCCAAAATATATTTTAACTTAGATAGTCAGAATTATAACATATTCCATTATGCGGTAACATATCTCT
>CALDGT010000623.1 GCA_937942935.1 uncultured Chloroflexota bacterium
AGGTCTGGGCATGTTTATCAACCTTGCTCGCACACAATATAACACCCCACTTGTCTTTGTTTGTGCCATCACAATGGCACTCATGGCTGGTGGGTTATATGGTTTGGTTTCTCTATTAGAACGCCGACTTTTAGCATGGCGTTCTGTATAAAAAGGAGTTTGTTTTGATGAAACGCATCAGTCTTTTATTGGTTATTTTAATTACGCTATTGATGGTAGCAGGCAGTTCTGCCCAAACCCCTATTCGATTCTTTTTGACCTATATCCCCAATATCCAATTCTCGCCTGTATATATGATGGATGCGCTAGATGGGTTAAATGAAGCAGGTTATGAATTACAAATCGAACATGGTGACGAGCCTGTCGGGGTTGACCTCATCGCTACAGGAGATTTTGATTTTGGGATGATTAGTGGCGAACAAGTCCTCATGGCACGCTTTGGCGAGCGCCCTGTTGTGATGGTCTACAATTGGTTTCAGCAATATCCTGTGGGCATCGTCATCCCCAACACCACCCCCGCTACCACAATGGAAGAATTACGTGGGTTACGAGTGGGCATCCCCGGACGATTTGGCGCGAGTTACAGTGGGTTAACCGCTATCCTCAGCGCCAACGGCATGACTGAAGCCGATATTCAAGTCGAGGTCATCGGATTTGCCGCCCCAGATGTGATTTGCAGTGGTGGCGTTGATGCCAGCGCCGTTTATATCAATAATGAACCCCTCCAAGTGCAACTCCGCGCTGATGCAGGTGAATGTGGCGATATTACCAGCCTATCAGTCATCCCCATTGCCGATTTTGCCAATATGGTCTCGAATGGAATTGTCACCAGCGAAACGATGATTGCCGAAAATCCAGATTTGGTTGAATTGGTCGTATCACAATTTGATAGCGCCTTAACCACCGTCATCAATAATCCTGCTTATGCCTATTTGGTCAGTTTAGATTATGTGGATGGCTTGCCCATTAGTGATGAACTCCGCACCTATTTAGAATCTGCATCCGAAGCACAAAATACATTCTTAACAGAATCACCAGATGCGGAATCAATCGCCCAAAGTCGTGACGATTTATGGACGGCTTTGAATGAGCAATTCGACCCTGCCCTACTGAGTCAATTCCATGTGTTACTCGAAACAATCAAATTGTGGGAAGCGGAACAACTTGGCTTATCGGATGAAAGTGCATGGGCGCAAACCGCGCAAGTATTGGTGGATTTGCAAATGCTACAAAAACAAAATAAATAAGCCGCCCATTT
>CALDGT010000624.1 GCA_937942935.1 uncultured Chloroflexota bacterium
AAATTGGGTGTAGGAGGGCTTGGCGGGCGACGAATGACCAATAATTCGCGGGTTTGCACAAATCCGAGTTTATCGAATAAATGGCGTGCGGGGTCGTTGCCGACAATGACTTCTAATTGCACAAGGTGGGCATTTTGCTCAATAGCGGCATTGATGAGATATTCCATAATCGCTTGACCCGCATGAAGTTTGCGTCGTTCTGGGATGACGCCAAGCCGTGTTATCCACCCCCGTCCATCACGCATCCCCAACATGCCCACCCCGCAAGGCAATCCTTCTTGTGTGAGTGCCACCGCTGACCCGCTTAATGATATATCATAAGCCACTACATATTCTTGTAACCGTTTGCCATTCATTGGCATAGGGACGATGTAATCTACACGCGCCTGATTATAAATATCCGCTAATTCTGCATAAGTGTAGCTTGATGCAGAAATAAGTTGATTGCCTGCACGCAAAAACGCAATGTGTGCAGGTATGGGTTGTTCATTTGACAAGGCTATTCCTTCTCAATCTGATTTCATAAATAACTCTATTTTATATCAATTACGAAATTGGTTTTGGTATAAATCCCTCAATCTGGCTCACAAATGCGCGAGTATCTATGGGTTTGACAATGACACCATGACAACCATAAGCGGTTGCCATCGCTTGGGCGGTTTCTGGCGGAAATGCGGTAAAGGCAATGATTGGCACATTTCCTAATTCAGGTTGTTGTTTGATGAGTGCAATCACAGTTTGACCATCAATATCGGGCAATCCCAAATCAATCAGAATTAAATCGGGATGTTGCTCAAAAACAGTGGTTAAGCCTGTTTCGCCATCTTCTGCAACAATCACTTTATGCGATGCCGCACGGAGCAATTTTGCGACCATGCGGCTATTGTCTGGATTATCTTCTATTACCACAATTAGGCTCATCATTCGCTCAATTCATTTTTGATTAGTTCTAACAAGCGCTTACGGTCTAAAGAGGCTTTTTCGAGTAAAACCTTGATGTGTGTATGTAACCGTTTATCTTCATCTTCATTTAACGATTTGGCAGAGACCACCACAACCGGAATATCGCGTAGGTTGGGGTCGTTTTTGAGGGTATCTAAAATCGAAAATCCATCTAAATCTGGAAGCATGAGGTCGAGCAAAATTAAATCGGGATGATAGGTATAAATAGCTTTTAACCCCGCCCGTCCTGTTGTCGCTTCGACCACATAGTAATCATCTTTAGCAGATGCTAACATCCGTTTAGCGAGGCGTAAATCTATTGGGTTATCTTCGATGATGACGATGGTGTGTTGACCTTGTTTAGGTGTCTCTATATCTGGAATTTCTCCATCGCTTGTTTTAGGTGTAGATGGTGTGTTTTCTACGGGGGTATGTCCTAATACATT
>CALDGT010000625.1 GCA_937942935.1 uncultured Chloroflexota bacterium
GGGTGTCCGATTCAACACACTGGCATTCGTAATGCTGAATACGGCATACGGAAACACATCCCCACTGGGCGCGATGCTGGCGAATAAGCGTGTGGGGTTTTCTCCCAATAGGGCTAATAAGCCACTATCCGATAACAAGGGCGAGACCAATGCTTCATCGAGGTCAATATAGGCGATGCTCATCGTCCCACCTCATCTGTCCGAATCCGCGTGACCAATTTCGCCCCCGCCAAGCCGTCATAATAAGCCACCATCCGCGCACAATGGGCGTGATAATCGGATGCGGATACCGCTTGACCATCCACCGAAAACGACACGCGCTGGCTGGCGTGCGCCATTTTTTGTCGCCACACATCCGCCGATGCCGCGTGTAAATCGTATACCGTAGCAGACAGATAATAGGTGCGTCCATCGGTAGGAGAATCGAAAATTATTTGGCGCGATTCCATATTGAATTGGTGGGCGGGTGCAGTTGCGCCTGTGCCATCGGTCAACCGCCACGCGCTATCATCGCCCGCGCCTTCTGCCCAAAATAAATAATAGGGCAGGGGATAGCGCGTATAGACCATCTCGCCGTTTGTATACTCGCCAATCGGATACACAGGCACACGGTGATGATAGGTGCTATGGCTTTCTAAGACCGCCTGCAATTGGTCATCTGAAAAATAAGCGATTCCGTTGATGGTCATCTCATCGGCGCTGGCGGAGGTGAACCCGCGCAACCGCGCAATGAGCAAATTCATGCTGGTGCGTGCCATGTGAAAGGTCTCCTTGTGTTATAATGGGGATAGAAAGAATTTGGGACGATAAAATAATAAAATTCGGTATATGGGCGCATTATTTTTTTCATCACGGTGGGACATACGGGCATAAATGCCCTAGTACCCACCCTACAAGATAATTGATTTGTAGGGTCGCATGTAGGGTGGCACTAGCGATAGCGTATGTGCCACCGATTCGCGGTATGTGCCACCGCAAACGGTTGTGCCACCGCACAGACGTATTTCATCATTGTGATGGTAGGACGTGTGGACAACCGATTTCATCATTGTGATGGTGGGACATACGGGCGCAAGCGCCCTAGTACCCACCCTACAAGATAATTGATTTGTAGGGTCGCATGTAGGGTGGCACTAGCGATAGCGTATGTGCCACCGCAAACGGTTGTGCCACCGAAATAGCACCGCCGATATATTATTGTCACCATGTTAATTTATATAAGGAAGAAACCGATGAAATTACGCCTAATCCTATGCTTGTTTATCCTGCTCATCACACCCGCCATCGCACAAGAACCCGCGCCATCTGTCGCGTATCTCCACGTCTTTAACCCCACCACATCCCCGTTTATGTTGGCGATGCCCGGTGATACGCGCACCATCGCGCCCTATCAGACCACGACCTTCGCGCTCCCTGCCGATACCCCGCTATTTTTGAATGAGCAGGCATCGGCGTTGGAAGATATTTATAACGTGGGTAGCCGATATGTGTTCGTCTATTTTGGCAGAAATGCCTACACGGTGTGGAATTTAACCGATATGGCGCTTGTTCACAACGAAGCCGATGTGACCGATGCCGATACATCGGTGTGGTGGATTGGCAATTATTTCACCGAACCATCCGCCACGCTCACCGTCTCGGTAGATGGTGAACCCGCGTTGAATTTGGGATATGGCGACTTGGGCAATTTTTCTGCACCGATAGATTATTTTGAAATCGCGTTTTCGGTGGGCGATACAGTGCTATTCAGCAGTAATCAAGCCTTTGGCGAGCCGTATTATACCTCTGTGGTGATATTCGCAGGCGATTATAGCGGACGCATGGGGCGCGATTATGTGCCGATGGTGCTAGACATCATCGAAGCCGATTTTATGACGTGGATGAGCGCCCTCACACAAGCCGATATCCCGCCGTATTTATACACTGTCGCGCAAATGCTCATCGAAAATGCCGAAGCCCAAGCCGACTTTTTGGCGGATGACCGCGTGATTTTGTTGCCGTATGATGATGCGTTCAACGCGCTGGCATTCGATACACGCATGTATTTTTATAACGACCCAGACCGCCTCTCACATTTGTTGATGAATCACCTGTTGGTCAAAAGCGAGATGCCATCCGACCCCGCCGCGCCCCTCACCACACTAGCGGGAGAGGTGCTAGAGGTGCAACAAGCCCGCATGGGATTGCGAATTGGGGAAGCGGGGTATATCACACGCTTGTTATTGCCCAACATGAGCGAGGTCTGGCTCATTGATGGGGTGTTGTTGCCGAGTGTTCAGGAGTAAAAAACAATGCAGATAAGCAAGAGTGATGTGATAAAAGTGCTTTTTTTGTTGGCGTGTGTGATTGGCATCGGTGTGGCGGTGGTGAATATTTTTGTCCAGATGCCCATCGAAAACACCAGCTTGGGCATAGATTATATCTTCGATAGGATGCGCGGTGGCGATATTCGCTATGAAGTCGTCAATGGCTTACGCAATCCACCGTGGAGCGCCATCTTTTTTATGCCCCTCGCAGACTTAAATATGCGCGTGGCGTGGGGGATATGGGCATACATTACCCTGCTCATTTTGGGGTTGGCTGTCCCCATCACCAAGCGCAAATGGTTATATGTGCTGTCGGTGGTGCTGATGCTCACCTCGTTCCCGACCTTCCGCGTGTTGGCAGATGTCCAAATTGATGCCCAAGTGATTGCGGGGGTGTTGTTGATTGCGTATGCCATGCCCCGCCAAAATCCGTATTGGCTCACACTCGGCGCATTATGGGCGACTGCCAAACCGCAATCGGTGTTCTTATTCATCCCATTTGTTGCGCTCGAAATGCTCCGTAGCTGGAAACGGCGTAATTTGTTCATCGCCATCGGCTTAACGCTGGCGGTGGTCGTGCCTCTCTCGATTTGGAAGGGGCGCGAATGGTGGGCGGCGCTGAATGGCACGTATCAGGCGGGTAGCCTGATTGATATGAGCATCACCGCCGCCTTAAATCGGATGGAATTTGTGCCATCCCCCGTCATTTTTATGATTTGGGCATTCATCCTGCTGGCATCTGTTGGCATTAGCCTGTTGACCGCGCAAGCCATCACCCGCGAAAAAGCGACCTTCCTCATCGCCGCCTCGTTGCTCCTCGCGCCCTATTCGGCGTCCAATTCGGTGATTATCATCCTCGCGGTGGGGGCATTGGTGTTGCTCCAAAAACAATTTGCGCTTGGGCTAGGCTTGTTCTTCATCGCCGATATTTTTACGCCGTTCAACCGCGCCGAGTTCGTGAATATCTATTCGTATTATTGGACATTCTTCTTGTTGGTGTCTTGGGTGATGTTCGGCGCGGTATTATGGCGCGAGCGACACGCTCTTACCCCCGATTCCGCAGAGAATTTAGCACCTCATCCAGACGGCGCTTGACCGTTTGCACATCCATCCCGCGCACCTCATCCAAATTCAACGGTGGGGTTTGCGCGGGATTCCCAATCGCGGTTGGGGGTGGGGTAGGGGTGGTCAATAATCCGCGTAATTCGGTTAATAACGCCTGATACGCCGTCAATTGTTCCGATAGTGCATCGCGCAATTGGGTCATTTCGTCAAGCGGGGTGGGTGTGGAGATAGATTCTTGCTCATCTATCGGCAATTTGTCGGTGATGGGTTGTTCATCGGTCATGGGTGTTTTCTCCTTGTTGGATAATGAGATTTAGAGGGAATTTTTTATTATGGCGGTGGGACATACGGGCGCATGATTTATTCGTTTATTTCGGTGGGGATTGTTCATTCATAACGGTGGGACATACGCGCCGATGGCGCTAGTACCCACCCTACAAACCTGCCTATTTTATGAGGTGGGGGAAAATAGATTATTTTTATCCCGACAAATCCATTAGAATCGTAGGGCGGCACTAGCGAAGCGGTTGTGCCACCGCAGAAAATAGGAGGATAAATGAACACAATTTTAGTGATTGGTGGAACAGGGCGGATTGCCCGTCCTGTCGTGCGTGAATTGGTTGGCGCAGGGTATGCTGTTCGGGTGATGACGCGCAAGCCTCCGTTATCTGATGGCGGGTTGCCCACATCTATCGAATGGCATACAGGCGATATTCAAGACAAATCGGCGTTACAAAATGCCATGCGTGGGGTAGGGGCGGTTTATATCAACTTGCCCGAAAGCCCAAATCCCAACGCGCCCTTCATCCCCGAATTTCATGGGGTGCAACATATCATCGAAACCGCCCCAAAAAACACCCTGCTCATCAAACTAAGCCAACTCAATGCCCGTGAATTGCCCCATTATCATAACCTCACCTTCAAAGCCCGCGCAGAGGCGCTCATTCAAGCCTCTGGCTTGCCGTATATTATCTTTCGTCCGACATGGTTCATGGAATCATTGCCCCTCATCCTCACACAAGGCAAATCGGTTACATACGCAGGGGCGCAACCGATTCCATTGTATTGGGTAGCAGGTGCCGATTTGGGGCGACAAGTGGCGAATGCTATCCGCCAGCGCGAGACGGTATCGAATCAGATTTTTAATGTGCAAGGTTTAGAAGCCTTCACCTTTGCCCAAGCCACACGCCGTTATGCCGATGCGATGGGCTTGCGTGTGAGTCATTTGCCGTTGTGGATACTCCGCCTTGCGGGGTTATTTAGCCCGTCTATGAAATCGGATTATCAGGTATTGGCGCATGTGAATCGTGAGCCAGAACCGTTTATCAGTCAAAAAACGTGGGATTCTTTGGGCAAGCCACAAATCACGTTGGATAAATTTATTTCCGATTGGAAAAATGGGGCATCATGATTGATGCAAACAGTGGGATATACGAGAGGGCGCGTGGACACGGTTTTTTCATTCATAACGGTGGGACATACGCGCCGATGGCGCTAGTACCCACCCTACAAACCTGCGTGATTTTCTAACATTGTCCGCATTTTGGTTTACCAATATTGGACGCATCTTGCTGTGGCTGACATACGCACTGCGTGCTAGTCAGCCAGTACAATTCTGCCTATTTTGA
>CALDGT010000626.1 GCA_937942935.1 uncultured Chloroflexota bacterium
CAGAGAACAGATTACCCCTTTGCGGGGATTTTATCTGCTCCGCCTAAATAGGGACGTAATGCCTCTGGGATGACCACACTGCCATCGGCTTGTTGATAATTTTCGAGGATGGCGATTAAAATGCGTGGTGTTGCCAACCCGCTACCGTTGAGGGTATGTACAAATTGGGTCTTTTTGCCTTCTGTGGGACGATATTTGATATTGGCACGTCTGGCTTGGAAGGCTTCGGTGTTGCTACACGAACTGACTTCTAGCCATTCGCCACTCCCCGCCGCCCATACTTCCACATCATATTTTTTGGTGGCGCTAAAACCCAAATCACCCGACACAATTTCTAAACGGCGATGTGGCAATCCGAGCGCCTTACAAATATCGCACGCCGCCTCGACCAACGACTCTAACTCGGCATAGCTGGTCTCTGGCGAGGTGAATTTATACATTTCCACCTTTTGGAATTGATGCACACGCTTAATCCCGCGTGTATCGCGCCCCGCCGATGATTTTTCACGGCGGAAACAGGGGGTATCTGCCACAAAATACAGGGGGAGTTGGCTTTCGTCCAAAATTTCGTCACGGAATAAATTGGTGATAGCGACTTCGGCGGTGGGGAGCATATACACATCGGCTTCTTGGTCACGATAGACGACATCGGTGAATTTGGGGAATTGCCCCGCGCCGTAGAGCATATCTGCTTTGACAAAGAAGGGGACATAGACTTCTTCAAAGCCTTTTGCGCGTGCCATATCCAAGAAAAAGGCTTCGAGTGCGCGTTGCAAGCGTGCGCCCCATCCACGCAACACATACGCACGGCTACCCGCGAGTTTGACCCCGCGTTCAAAATCAATAATCCCCAAATCTACGCCCAAGTCCCAATGAGGTTTGGGTGTGAAATCAAATTCAGGAATTTTTCCGTGTGGGGTATGGGGGATGTTGTGTTCATCGCTTTCGGCGACTGGCACACTTTCGTGCGGGATATTGGGCAACCACAACAGATTTTCTTCGAGTTTGGCATCCACCTCGCGCAATTGGTCATTGAGTGCATTGACCAAATCACCCATATCGCGCAATTCGTTGGTGAGGGCTTCGAGTGCGCCGTTGAGGTCGGTGGCATTGGTCATAGCAGGTGGATTTTGATTGCCTGTGAGGATGGCTTCGGCGGCATCAATATCATCATTTTGGATGAATTGGGTTGCACCGAGCGCCCGCGCAATTTTATCGGCATCTGCCAATTTTTTATCACCACGTAACATGCCCATCGCTTTATTTAATTTGTTTCGACCTGCTTGTAGGCGCTCACTTTTGACGAGCAAATCGCGCCGTTGTTTATCAATTTCGAGAATCGCATCCACACGCACAAGGGCGGGGGGGTCGTATAATTTGCCGAGTTGTTCTTTCACCCATTCTGGTTTTTCGCGGATGAGGGTTATATCTAACATTGTTTAGTCTCCTTGTTGGTCATCGTCGTCCATTGGACGGGTTAAATCGGCACGTAGCCGTAAAAAGGCGAGAACTAGCCCGATGATAATTACACCAATAATCAGGGCATCCCAAAGCTCACGGGTCATAAATTCCATTATTTGTCCTTATCAATCAAAAACGCCCGTCCAGACCATCATAGACGAGCGTTTTGTGAATTATCAATCCTCGTTAGGCGGTGGTCTGGCGAACTCAGTTGGAATCAGAAGAAGATGGAGAAGAAGCCGATTCTTCTTTCCATAGTGGCAACATCATACTGAAGGTTGTGCCGACATTTTCTTCACTGGTGAACCATAACCGTCCGTTCATTGCTTCTACCTCATGCTTGCATAAGTATAAATTGAGTCCATACCCATATTCGCTGATGATTTGGGGTTGGCGGGCGCGTTGGAATGCCTCAAAGACACGTTCATTCTCTTTTTCGCGGATGCCATAACCTTCATCTTTGACATCAATTTGGGCATTATTGCCCACCACGCGCACACTAATGCGAATAGGTGTGGCTTTCATACTATACATGATAGCATTACGTAATAGGTCATGCAAGATGCGCGTGAGGTAGGTGGATGATGCCACAACTGCCACTCCGCTAGGCACATCGGTCTTGACCCGTGAACGATGGTCGTGGGCATCGGTTTCTGGGTCTACCAAGTCTACCTCATCTAGCGATTCTTCAAAATCTTCTAAGAAGGTCTTGAGCGAAATTTTGCGTTTGCGGTCTCGTATAATCTCTTTTAGATTGCCTGTGCGAATATCTTCGAGCCGTTCCATCAGGTTTTCGAGCCGTCCAACACGATTCATGTGAATGCGGATGAGGCGTGTGAACCCGCTAATGCGTTTGGCGAGCGTCTCGACATCTTTAATTTGCTTGTTCTTCATCAATTGCTCAATGATGTCAATATGCCCCGCCGTAGATTCGATGGCATCTTTCATCTCTAGGCGGAATTTGGTCATCAGTTCATGCAACGCATTCCAATCGGGGGTATCGAATGAAAGCATGGTGCAAATTTCGCCATTTTGGGCGCTAACAGCAGATGCCCAACAGGGGATTCTTTCGCCAGAGCGCAAAATATAAAACCGTACAGGGCGAAGCGATGTGAGTGCCTGAATCCGATACGATTCGACTTGCTTATCGGGGTCGGTATCTGGGGTTTTGAATAAAGCGGTGGCGGCGCTCCAGCCATTGCTACGGAGTAGAGCAATATCTGTGCCGAACAAGGTACGACTGGCTAAATTGTCATAGACTAATTTGCCATTTTGTGCAAAAACAAGAATACCTTGTCCTAAGCCATCAAGGAGTAATTGTGTATCGAATGTGGGTGTCGCCATGAAATGTCTATCCCAAAATAAAGGTCATGAATAAAAAATGGGATTGTTGATGATAACAAAATTCAACAATCCCTTCCATTCTAACGCATTTTTAGAATTTTGCGCTAATTTGTAACAAATCTTATGCGAATTGGTTTTAATAACCCAATATAATCCCATTCCCCGATGGGTCTTGGATGAATTTTCCTTCTGCTGTTTCTTGAATGGCGATATGTTTCGCTTGTAATTGATTCACCAAAAGGGTATGTTCAGCTTCATTAGGCGAGATGACGCTAAAATAGCGCAAACCTGTTGCATCGGCAGGTGGGCGGGGTGCATTTTCGCCTTGCCAGATATTTGTGCCGATATGATGATGATAATCGCCCGCGCTAAAAAAGCGCATTTGTCGTGCATATTGGGGTGGGGGAAGTTGTTTATAGGGATAATCAAACCCCATCATATCCCGATAAAAGGTGTTGCCCGCCTCAATATCTGCCACATGCAGATGGACATGACCAATTTGTGTCTTTGGATTAAGTCCGTCCCAACGGCGGGTATCCTTATCTAATTCTGCCAATAAATCGTGCAAATCAAATTCACGACGTTTTATCATATCCGCGAAAGAACGGGGCCACACATCCTTCGGAAAATCCCACGCGAGTTCAATGCCATTGGCTTCGGCATCGGGCAGATAAATGGCTAGGTGTGTGCCATGGTTGCTAAATCCATCCACTGGGACTTGCGTTTGGATAATTTGCCGTAGCAGGTGCGCCAAATCCCATTTTGTCGGGATGAGGAATGCGGTATGATACAAGCCTGTCGTCCCGCGTACAATCCGCGCACCATCGCGTTGTGTTAGACGGAGCAAATCTTCGCCACCTGCGCCTAAGCCAGCCGATTGCCCCTCGCGCCAATGCACTTTGAATCCCAAAATATCCCGATAAAACGCGATTTGACGGTCTAAATTTGCCACAGTGTAATGCACATGCCCCAAACGGGTGTCTGGATGAATTGCTTTTGTGGTTGGTGATGGCATGGGTGTTATCATCAAACTTTCCTTTCAAATTAAGCGGTGAGCAAATACCAATTGTTGAGCAAGACAATCCCTGCAAGGATAAATAAAAACAGATTAACACCAATCAATGGATATTCTTTGCGTCGTAAATGGACGAGTGCCGCACCAATCATCGTAAGCATCAGTCCAAGCGCCGCCAATGGAGTCAAAAATGGGAGGATATTTGTCAGTTTTGGCAAAATCACACCGATTGCACCTAATATCTCTAATATACCAATACCGCGCACTTGTAGTTGGCTAAAATCATTGACCCAGCCCATATTTGATGCCAATTTTTCTTTTGGTTGTGTCGCTTTCATCAATCCAGCCATCCCAAACATGAGAGCAACCACAAACTGAATAAGCACGTCCATGAGGAAAATCCTTTTCTTGAGTATATCACTCATTATTGTTAGCACCCTGATAGTTAGGGTGCTAAGTAAATAGATAAAAAAAGTTAACCGAGTTTTTCGATATTGCCAATTATTTGCCAAATCACACGGCGTAATATGGCGCGGTCTGATTCGGAAATGCCTGCTAAAATTGAATCTTCAAGGCTATCGAGTTGTTTTGCAATCGAAGTTTCTAATTCAATCCCTGCTTTTGTGGCATACACGCGCACAAGGCGGTTATCTTGTGGGTCGCGTTGGCGGGTGATGAGGTTGGCATCTTCCATTTTTTTGAGCATATTGGTGATGGTTGCCCCTTGCACCGATAGCGCCTCTGCGATTTCGGATTGTGTCATGCCATTTTGCTTGACCACCTGACACAACACCAACCCTTGCCCACGAAACATGCCCACTTTTTCCATGAATGTATCAATCGCCGTCCGATACATCTGGCTAAATTGAGCGAGTAAATTGGCATCACTGATAATTGGTTGCTCAGGCATTAATCGTTTCCTTGCTAATCATTAGCTTGCTAATTATTTTATATCAGGTAGAAATTTTTGTCAAGTTAGATACATGCAAAAAAATGCCCTTCCGCATGAAGGGCATTTTGAAAATATATTTTTCTAAGGTGTAAAGTGTTTCCAATGCCCTTCGGAGATGACTTCAACACTTTCGCCAACTACTTTGATTGCGGTCTCATCATCAATGGCATAGCAGGGTATGGATAGAGTGGTAGCCCATTTTTCTGCGTGAGACATCGTGTTTTCTGGGAAAGTGGGGTAATCGAGGTGCGGGAAAATCGAGAAGTTGACCAGTCCCAATGTTTCATCGCTATTGGTAGGCGACTTCCAACCAACGAATTCTTGACCAATGCGAGGCGTTACGACCATGCTCCCCGCACTCAGCCCTACCCAGACCATGTTGTCTAGTGACGGTAGAATATCTAACAACCCAGATTCACGTATCCAGTAGCTTAGGTACAGTGCATCGCCACCATCCACCAGCAAAACATCCGCCTTCTGTACCCATGAAACCCAGCGTTCTTTATCAAGGGTGGGTAGGGCGGTCAGTTCCAGAACACCCACAGATTTCCAACCCAACTCACACATATATGAGGGAGTCGGTTGCCCAGTGATAAACTCCCATGCTTTGTCAGGTGTGCCGTAGGGGTGGGCA
>CALDGT010000627.1 GCA_937942935.1 uncultured Chloroflexota bacterium
TGGCATCCCAGAATTTGCCGCCATTCATGCCCGCAAAAGCACATCTGTTATGGTTTATCGGTATGCTACAGATAAATTATCCCAAAGTTTGACCAATTTTATGCAAGATAATTTGTTGCGTACCCTCATCGCCACCCCTCTCATCACTAACAATCGGATGATTGGATTGTTATTTGTGGGAAGTTATCAAGATAAACCCTTTTCAGAGAGCAAACAACGCCTCTTTGAAATGGCGGCGAATCAGGTGGCAACACAAATTCATAATGCCATCCTCTATCAACGCACTCAACAAGCCCTCAATCGGCGTATGAAACAATTAAATTTGATAGAGACCATCGCGCAACAAATTTCTGGGTCGCTCAATCGTGACCGACTCATCCGAAATGTGTTACAAGCGGCAGTGAATGCGTCTGGGGCAGATTTGGCGGCATTAGCACTCCTAACGCCAGAAAATAATTTACGTATCATCCACATGGCTGTCCAAGATGATGTCTGGCAAGATTATGAGGTCATCACACAACATAATACAGGGTTAGTCGGACGGGTGATTGATAGTGGTGAGTCGCTGATTGTCACCAATAATTTGCGCGAAAAGGGATATGTTCAACCCCACCCCAATGATGATTCTGATGGGACAAGAGGCATTTATTTATCATCGGTGTTGGTACCTCTCATTCAAAATCGGCAAGTAATTGGGGTTTTGAATGTTGAAAGTCATTCAATAGACTTCTTCAATGATGAGCATATCGAGTTCTTTAAGAGTTTGGCGGGACATGCTGTCATCAGTATTCAAAATGCCAATTTATTGGCAGAACGCCAAGAACGCATTGAACAAATTAGCGCCAATAATAATCAATTACAAGCCATCCTCGACTCAACACGCGATGGTGTGATTTTACTTAATCGAGATGGAATGCTCATCCGCGCCAACCATAGCGCCGAAGAATTGCTTAAAGTCGAATTTCATACACAAATTGAGCAACATTTCACCGATATTTTATGGAAAGAATACGCCCTCGCAGAAGATGCAGAAAACCGTAGCCTCGCAGAGACACTCACAGAAATGCTCCGCATTTTGCGTTCTGAACCCGATATGTTGACCATTAATCCGTTTGAATTACATCATGATGGGCAAGTCCGTTATATTCGTATGGTCGGCACACCCGTCAAAGATAGCCAAAATCATATTATCGGGCGGTTGCTAACCTTGCAAGACATCACCGAAGAACGACTGCTCGCAAAATATCGCCAAAATATCACACGCATGATGGTTCACGATTTGCGCGGTCCACTTAGTTCTGTCATCAGTGGTGTATCATTTGCGACATCGCTCATCACAGAAGATACCGACCCTACCCTCAGTGAAGTGTTGAATATCTCATTGAATAATGCCCAAGATTTACTGGAATTGGTCGAAAGCCTGTTGGATATTTATAAATTACAAGCAGGACAAATGCCCCTCAATTTGGTAGAAGTCGATTTTAACCAAATTGTCAACACCGCATACTCGGCACTCAGTTCATCTATACAAGAAGCCAACATCCAATTCAAACGGTATATCCCCACCGATTTACCCCGCATTTTTGTGGATGTCAATATCGTGCGCCGTGTGTTAATCAATTTATTGGATAACGCGGTGCGTTATAGCCCTACCGGTGGAGAAGTCTGGATTACCGCTAAGTTATTAGGCAAGACACTAGAAGTTCAAATTGCTGATAGCGGTCAGGGCATACCATTAAATGAACAAGACCGCATCTTCGATGAATTTCATCAGGTCAAAAGCAATGTCCCCAAACGTGGTAGCAAAGGAAGTGGTTTGGGATTGACCTTCTGCAAACTCGCTGTTGAAGCCCATCGTGGCAATATTTATATTTCACAACAAAGTCCGCTTTCTGGGGCTTGCTTCGTCCTCACATTGCCCGTACTCCGTCAAGAGACAGAGACACAAACGGCAGAAATTACCCCTGCAAATGTTTGAAATCTGGTACAAGTTCAAAATTCTCTTTACGTTATTTATAGAGTACCATTAGGGTAATCATAGCAATATTGACGGGAATATTTGCCAAATGACAACTAAAACGATTTCGCCCATCCCAAAAGGACAACAACCATCTCGAATACTCACCCTACTAGCATGGATATTAGGGCTATTTGTGGGCTTAATTTTAATCTTGTATATGCCTCCACAAGAGTTTACGGTGATTTATCAAATCACGGTGCTACTTTTTGCTATCGCTATGATTTTAGGGTTATATGCCCTCCGTCATGCCCGTAACAACCTCGCCAAGCAAACCATCCAAAATCAAACCCTCATCGCCCAACTATCACGGCATTATGAAAGTGCCATCGAAAATGCCCGTATACAAGCTAGTTCAGATGCGCTTTATCAACGTACAATTGAGCAACTTTTGGCAGTATTAGATGCTATCGAAGAAGGTCTCATCCTCATCAACCAAGAAGGCACTATCGCGTTGGCAAACCCACGGATGATGATGTTGGATGTGTCGCCACTCGGACTCATTAGCAATTCTGTGAGTAGTTTGCTCGAAAAGGAAAATAGCCAAGTTCATAAGCCACTCGGATTCACCAATCAATGGGAATTACGCGCCCTCATTGCACGCCTAAAAACACCTACGCAATGGGAGGATTATCCCCAACACACCTATAGCCTGATGGTGAACGGAGAAATGCGCCATTTTTCGCGCCAAATATCCCCTGTACGGGATGAATTGGGGCGAGTCATCGGCATTTTATTGGCATTTTATGACCGTACCCAAGAACAAGAATTGCACCATGCGCGTGAGCAACTCACTCGGATGATTGTCCATGACCTACGAAGTCCACTTACGGCGGTCATGACCAGTTTTAAGATTGTGAATGAGTTACTCCCCGCAGATACCCCACGCAAAGCCAAAATTGATGATATTTTAGATACCAGCAAACGCGCTATGCACAAATTATTGGGGCGAGTAGATACATTGCTGGATATTGCGAAATTAGAAGATGGCAAATTTGGGATTCATCCTGAGCCAATAAAACTCGATAGCATCATCGGCAATGTTCAAAAGGAACTTGCGCCGATGGCACAAGAGGCAAATATCGCCCTTGTTACCGAAATCGCGCCAGATTTACCCATAGCCAGCATAGATTCTGATAAAGTTGAGCGATTATTGCTCAATTTAGTAGATAACGCGCTCAAATATAGCCCCGAAAACAGCACTGTTCGCATTAAAGCCTATATGAACACCCCTCAAGAAGTCAAAATTAATGGTAAAGTCACCCCCCTACTCCGCTTAGAAGTGAGCGATGAAGGGGCGGGAATCCCCGCAGAAGCACGCGCCACCTTATTTGAAAGTTTTACCCAAGTAGAAGGGCGCAAGGCTGTTCGGCGTGGGGTTGGGCTAGGTTTGGCATTTTGCAAATTAGTCACGGTGGCACATGGTGGAGATATTTGGATAGAAGATAATATCCCGCGAGGAAGTCGGTTTATCGTCACTTTGCCCACCGCCCAAGTCGATATTACCGATGATATTGAAGTCCCGACCAATATTGCCAATATCATCATCCAAAAATCTTAACACCATATTTACTTTTCAAAGCATGTTCTATCCGATAAGATAAACCACCGTTGTAATAAATTATCTGTTTACAAGTTCAATGGTGGTCAAATCTTATGTCTGTTGAGTTTCATCATATCGAAACAACCTTTAGTGAATCGCTTCATGAAGTTGCCAATTCATTTAGTGGAGAAACTGTCACCCTGCGCGAGATTATCGGTGATATTGGTGAACAAGGGTTGTTGTTGATATGTATTTTCTTGATGATTCCCTTCATGTTCCCCGTTTCTATTCCCGGTGTTAGCACTGTTTTTAGTTCGGTAGTCATTTTGACGGGGGTTGGGGTCATGCTCAATCGGGTGCCATGGTTGCCCAATTTTGTCCTCAAACGTGAATTTGATACCCAAATGATTGTGAATGCACTTAATCGTGGTGCAAAGCTCATTAGCCGTATAGATAAATTTATCCGTCCTCGTCTGCCCCTCCTAACAGAAAATGTAGCCATTACACGGATTCATGGCATGGCACTTATCCTCGCAGGGCTACTATTGGTTTTGCCTCTCAGTTTTATCCCATTCTCAAATACCCTACCCGCTTTGGCAGTCGTGTTTTTTAGTGCAGGACTCATTCAACGTGATGGGGTGTGTATTTTATTGGGATATGCCACACTCGCATTGAGTATGTTTTATTTTGGTGGACTCACCGTTGCCGCCGTGATGGCAGGGAGCGAAATCGGTCACTTATTGAGTGGGGCGTGAACTGAAATATATGGGGGTATCCTCATGGACGATTGCCCCCATATGTATCTGTAAATTCAGTTGGAGTTGGCGATAAAGTCGGCATAGGGGTTGGGAGTGGGGTCGCAAACCCCAACGCGACTTGGGTCGCATTTTGATTAATCGCCGATTGTGTCATGGCAAAATTGAGCGCGTTTTGGGTCGCTTGTTGGGCGACGGCGTTTTGCGTCATGGTGATATTGAGCGCATTTTGGGTCGCTTGCATGATATTTTGCTGAAAAATAGCGGTCTGGGTGGCGTTGGATGCGTCTACAATCGCGTTTTGGGTGGCAATAACCGCGTTTTGGGTCCCTGCTACCACATTTACGGCGGTAGATAATGCTTCGCTGGTAGATTGTAAAACAGTGGCAGTATTTTGGATGTTGGTTTGGGCTTGAATGAGTGCCGTTTGTGTCGCCCGATTCGCCCCCGAAAATTCTGCGCCTGCGGTCATCGTCACATCATTCACCAATCGGCTCATCGTGGCAGTGGCGATAATAGCCGTTTGTTGAGCAAACAATGTCGCGCCTGCTTGTGCCAGTTGCGCCGATTGCACAGCTTGGGTCAGTTGGGTGATATTCACCTCTGCCTCACGGGTACGAAAAAATTCAGCTTCGCGGGTTATAGCAAATTCATCGGTCATGGTCAAAACGGCAGTACGGGTGAGCGCCAATTCAAATTCACGGGCTTGGGTATCTGCCAAAAATTGGGCGGTGCTGTTAATCGCCTGTGATGTGCTACTGATAACGCCTTGTGTGGCGCGTGCATCTCCACCGCGCATATACCCAAGTGTTTCTGGCGTGAGGAGCAAAATAGCAGTTGACCCCGCCAAAATGAGGAGCATTAGGGTTAATGGGGTATAGATAAGCAAGCGCCGTCTCATCATTCAATATCCTATCGCAACACTAAAATGGTCTCTAATACCGTATCTTTGGGCAATTGAATCCCGACTGCACCGGGTGAAATGGGTGTCTCTAAGGTATAGGTGAGAGCCGTTGCCGCATCTATCATAATCGTGATGGTCTGATTATTCACCGCGATGCTGAGGGCAATATTTTGGCGTGTTTTTGGGATGGTCAACGGCAAATTAATCGCTTCTGGATTCGCCACCGTCAATAACCCTCCATCGCCCAAAAAGTCATCTATCACAAAGGTGATGATGCTCACCCCCACCATTTGCGCCCCATCATAAGCAAATCGCACCGCCAAATTATCGCCATTCGCGCCGATATTGAGAATCATCACATAATTCCCCACTTGGGCAAGGGGCTGAATGACGGCATCAAACCGATATTGAGTATAATCGGATTGTTGCGTGATGAGCCAAGACCCATCACGGGTCGAAATGAGTCCACCACCAGCATGAAATCCCCAATCGGCAACACTAGCAAACCGCCATTGGCTGGCATCTACCCCACCGATAAAACTATCTTGCAAAGAGGGTGTATTGGTTGGGATGGGGGTGATAGTCGGGGTGGGAATGCTCGCCACTTGGGTCGCAAAATCTAAAGCATTTTGGGTCGCGCTCTGATTCAGTGCCGATTGTGTCATGGCAAAATCCAGTGCGATTTGAGTCGCTTGTTGGTTCGCCGCGACTTGGGTATTCTGAAAATTGACTGCGGCTTGGGTCGCTTGTTGCTCATTTTGAATGGCGACTGCGGTTTGGGTATTTAGTTGGTCTTGGGCAATGCCTGTTTGTTGCGCCACCACATTCCCAATTTGTCCCGATAATGCGGTAGAGGTCGCAAAGTTATCCCGCGAGACTTGTGCATTTGCCTGTGCAGTATTTTGCAATGCCGATTCGGTCTGTGAAATTGCGCCTGCGGTCAGGGTTAAATTGCCACGAAATTCTAAGCCATAAATATCGGGGCGGGCGACCAAAATGGCTGTGCCTGTCCCAAGTCCTAATGTGAGGATGCCCAACATCATCCACGCCATCCACCGAAAACCACGCCTTCTGTTTTTTGGCGGGGGAGATGACGGTGTGCTGTGGCGGGTTGTATCTTCACTAATAGCCGTGTCATCAAATAAGTATTGGCGTTTTTGACTCATCGTAATAAACTCTCATAAACTTTTAGGGTTGCTTGGGCAGTTTTGCGCCATGTATAACGGGTAGATTGTGCCAATCCCTGATTTATCATCGTCTCGCGCAATGGCTTTTGAATGAGCAAGGCAATCATCGCCCCACCCATTGAACGCGCATTTTCGACCAAATACGCGCCATCACCGAGTGTCTCTTTGAAAATATCCAACGCATTTGCCACCACAGGCACACCCGACGCCATCGCTTCTAGGGGTGGCAATCCAAACCCCTCATACATGCTCGGATAAACAAATAAATCGGCTAGGCGATATAACGCGGGTTTATCGGCTTCATCCACATAACCTATCCACTCAATATACTCGGCAATTTTTAGTTGGTCGGCATATTTCCGCATATCAGGAAAGACTGGCTTACTCCAATCGGGTTCTTTGCCCGCCATCACCAATGGATAATTATCGCCTTCTGCCTGCGCTAAATAGGTATAGGCATATAACAATTGATTCACTTGTTTGCGATAATCGAATCCGCCCAAATACAATACAAAACTCATGGGTAAATTATATTTTTTGCGGACGAGATGGTCATTTTCTGCCCCGATTTTAGGATGAAACACCTCATCCACACCTAGATAGGTGGTGGTAATTTTTTCTGGCGGGATTTTGAGATATTCGACAATATCTGCCTTCGCACTGTCGCTGATGCTGATAATATGTGCAGACCCGCCTGCCGATGCGCTGATGAGCGCATTATAAGCACGTCCTTTCATCCCTGTTGCATAATATTGGGGTAAAATGAGCGATGCTACATCCAACACGCTGGTGATGAGTGGCACAGGTGATGATAATGGTGCGCCCCAATAGGGAACATGCGCCAAATCTGCACCACAGGCTTTGACCATGCGCGGAAAAGTGCGTTGTTCAAATATCACCTTTCCCACCGCCCCACCCCGCCCTGTCGTGGAAATAGCGGTGATATTGGGCGGGAGCGATTCGGTTATGGTGGTATTTGGTGGCAGGATGAGGCTTATTTTTATCTCTGGCGCTAATTTAGCCAAAGCAAAGACCAATCGTTGCAAATATTGACCGCTACCTGTATGCGGTTGATTCCAAAACCAAGCATTAAATGCGATGTGCATGAATAAGTATCCAATCTAAAACGGTGATGTATCCCCAGGACCAAATAAATCTTCATAACGCACAGGAGTCGAGTCTTCTGGTGCTATTGTGAGGGGGACATCTTCAAATTGAGTATAACGAAAATCAAGCGAAAAGTGAAATTCTGCCCCATTGAATAGGGATAATCCAAGCGGGTCTGGGTTCAGGGTTTCATCAGTTTGGGGGGTAAAATTGAGCGCGAAATAAGTTTGATGCACATAACCATCTTCTAAGCCAACCCGTTGCATCATGCGAATTTCGGCGTTCCGAATCAAATCCGCATAAAAAACGGCACTTTGGCGCAATTCTTTATCAGTATAAATTCCGCCATATTGCAATTGAAAAAATTCATCCATGAGATTGATAAAGAGTTGTTCCTCAAACGGATTTTCATCAAAAAATGTGTCAAATAGAAGAATATTTTCAAATACAGCAATCGTTTGGTTGTCTATTTGCTCATCATCTAAGCGCGTGACGGTTGAACCGCCACTCACCAAGCTACCCCAATAATCTAGCGCAAGTGCAATATTGCTAGATGATAAAAAGTCACTGGGTAAAGCCGCATCACGCATCAATCGGCGGGTATACTCTGGCACATCAACACTATACCACCCACCCTCACTAAAAAATGGATTTATGATGGGCAACAATTTCGATAAGTCGGCATACCCCACCCCATCTACATAACGCAAATCGAGCGAGGTGGTGAGGGTATTATTTTCTGGCATCGCAAATTCTGATAAGGCTATATCAACAAACACACTCATATCAGCATTCAGTTCATAGAGGGGGAGATAATCGGATTCAATCTCTACACCATCCGTAGAGACCCGCGAATACGCTCCATCGGCAACCATCCGCATCGTTACGAGTTCACCAAAAAATTCAAATGCAAGCGATGCTTCAATAGTCGCTTGAAATGTCGCTGATGATAAATTGCTGGTGGTGGCTTGGGCGGTTTGGAGCAGGTCACAATCATCAGCAGAGAGGTCGCCACAAGAAGATTGTGCAGAAACAGGATGAATCATCCCTAACCACAGCACCAAAACCGATAGGATAATCACTTTTGACAGATGAACCATTATTTTATATCCTCAACTGATGACAAACATAACCCAAATATAAACCTATAGTAACACTATAGGCGATTTATGAGTAAAACACAAACACTGTTAGGGATACACTCATGGAAATTGTTTATCGCCCTATGATTTTCGATGAAGTTCAAGCCAATCTCCCAGAAATTACGCGTGGGCGGATGAGTGGTGTCAGCGCGTGGGATGATGTTTTATTGGTTGGGCGTGGGTTCTTGACGATATGGCGCGAAGTGGGCGAAATTAGCGATTTATGGGTAGATGATTATTATCGTAATCGCGGAATTGGCACACGGATTATTTGTGAATTGGCAAAGATAGCCCAACAACACCGATTACTTATCATCGAAATTGGCGTAAAGGATGATAATCATGGGGCAAGACGCTTATATGAACGGTTGGGGTTTGTCGCATATCGTCAGATAGATAATGCCCCCCAACCCATTACATATTTACGCTGTGAGACCAAAAATTTATTGAATCCCTAAATCGGGTGTTGCAGGAAAGGCTTCTTCTATGCTGTCATAATAAATCGTGACAATTTCTTCGACCATATCATGAGAGGCGGTATCGAAGGCTGAATAAGTCACTTCTTGAATCCAAGCCCCTTTAACTGTCCAGCGACGGGTTTCGATACCATCATCTACCGCCATAATGGTGACGGTACGGCGTGGTTTTTTGGCATTTGGGGTGATGGTCTCACGCAACCATGTGTTAAAAGCATTATTCGCATCACGTTGAACCATTTTGATAATACGGAATGGCTCTTGCACTCGTTCTCCCTTGTCATTCAGTTTGAAGGTGGTCAACCCATCTACCCGAAAAACACCGAGCATAGGTTTGTTATCTATTTGAACCTGAAATTCATTGGCGACCAGACTATCCACAGCCACGAGATTGGTTGGCATTTGGGGGTTTCTCCTTTTTTAGATTGAGCAATCTCATTTTATTATAACATATTCTCATCGTCTGCTACTTTCGCAAAAATGCACATATCCCTATAATGAATAATGGTCTTTGTATGTTTTGAAGGATATCGCATTTTGAAATCATTAATCACCATCAGCATCATCTTATTCATCCTCACGGGATGCGCCCCTGCCCAACAAACAGAGATTATTCGTATTCAAGACCTACCCACACGCATCCCCACCACTACCCCAGAATATAACAACGCTATCGAAGCAGAACGGGTGATTGTCACCTTTTTAGATTTGTGGCAACGGCGCGAGTATGCCCAAATGTATAGCCTCATCAGCCTATCGAGCCAAGAAGCCTTCCCATACGACACCTTTTTGCGCTTTTATGAATCCACCGCCAGCGAAATTCGCCTATCTGACCAAACATTTAGCCTCATCGCCCAAGCGCGAGAGAGCAATCGGGTGATGGTCTTTTTATACGATATGACCTTCACAAGCGACATCATGGGTTCATTCGATGATAGCCAGCGCGAAATGCGCTTAGTCCTCGAAAATGATTTACAAGCATGGCGGATAGCATGGTCTCCCGCAGATATTTTTAGCGCGATGGGGCGTGGTGGTTCTGTTCGCCTCGAAACCTATCCCCCACTCCGCGCTAATATTTACGACCGTAATGGCGAAATTTTAGCCGATATGAACGGGCGCATTGTCATTGCGCGGGTTGTCCCACAAAATATCCCCAATTATGAGACATGTATCGCAACACTCGCCACCGCCACCAACCAGACCAACGAACAAATTCAGGCAAAAATTGCCCAAAGCAATCCCACATGGCTCACCGATATGGGGCTAATTGAAGCCCAAGCCTATCTACAATGGGAAACCTCACTCATCGCCGATTGCGCGGCACAATTCGATTATCAATATACCCGCCGTTATTTGGATGGAAGCCTCACTGCCCATATCATCGGTACAGTGGGTTTTCCAGATGAAGCCCAAATCCCCGCCTTGCAATCGGCAGGATTTCGGCAAGATTCGATTATCGGCAAAAGTGGCATCGAAGCCAGTTGGGATGAGGTGTTACGGGGCATTCCGGGTGGGCGGTTGTCGGTTGTATCGGCTGAGGGGGTTGTTTTGCAGACACTCGTAGAACGCCGAGCAGAACCGAGCAAAAGTGTGTATTTGACCATTGATGCTAATTTGCAACGGTTTGTGTATCGTGCCATCAGCGAGGCGTATGCCAGCGCCAGTGAATCTTGGGGGCAAACATCCAACGGGGCATCGGCAGTTGTATTGGATATTCAAACAGGCGAAATTTTGGCAATCGTCAGTTATCCCAGTTTCGATGCCAATGCGTTCACCGCCTTCCCGCTTATGGGCAAAACAGAAGCAAATAATTATATCGCACAAATCCAAACCGACCCGCGCAAACCACAATTGAATCGGGCGGCACAAGGACGCTATCCGTCGGGGTCAACATTTAAGGTGATTAGCGCCATCGCCGCTTTAGATAGCGGGAATTACACCTTTGATGAGCGATATATGTCTATTGGAACGTGGAATCGAGATATTGTCCGTACCGATTGGCGCAATGGTGGGCATGGTAGCCTCACTTTGGCGGGCGCACTCACCCATAGTTGTAACTCGTGTTTTTATGAGGTGGGATATCGGTTGAATGGTATAGACCCCTATCTGCTCCCCCGTTATGCCAATTTAGTCGGATTAGGCAGACCAACAGGCTTAATAGACATCCCAACCGTAGACGGATTTATCGGCACACCCGACACAAAACCTAATTTATTCCCAGAACCATGGTCGTTTTCGGATGCGGTAGATATGGCGATTGGTCAGGGGATGGTCGAAGTATCACCATTACAGATGGTCGAGGTGTATGCACTCATCGCTAATAATGGAATTCGTTACCGCCCAACCTTAGTTCACCATACAGCATTATTGGATGATGTCTATTATCAATTCACGCCAGAAATCTTAGAAGAAACAGGCATAGACCCCATTGTCCTCACGTATATCCGCAACGGATTGTGTGATGTTATCAGCGCACAATTTGGGACAGCCTCGCATATCTTCCGCGACTCTCCCTTGCTCGATAGTATTGGGGTTTGTGGCAAAACAGGCACAGCACAAAATCAACAAGGGTTGCCCCATGCGTGGTTTATGGCGTATGCCCCTAAAGATGAACCTAAAATCGTTGTTGGTGTGATGGTCGAAAATAGTGGTGATGGGTCGGCGGTTGCCGCACCCATCACACGCCGTATCTTGGAATATTATTACTTTGGGACGACTGATTAGGGCAGAATCTACTTTTCCTCAATAACAGGTGTTTCGTTGCTACCATCGTAAATGGCGAGCTTTTCTGGCTTTTTACTTGCCACAGAATCATCTTTTTCGACATAAGCAGTGGGTTTCTTTTTCACTTTTCTGCGAATAACCCGCTTTTTGTTATCACCATAGAGTGACGACATATTGATGCCATAATAACTCGCGGTGTTGATGAGGATAAGCGTCCAAAAGGCTTCATCCACCTTGCCGAAAAATAACAAAAAGTCGGGGATAAATGAGGGCAACATCAACGCCAATGCCGCCACCATCGCCAACCCGACAATCAATGTTTCTTTCATTCCACGCATGATATATTTCATCTTGGTTTCTTACTTCCTCCACTCTTATTTACGTGGATTCGTGCTTATTTGTTGCAATTATATCATGATGTCCGCGCCAAAAAGTCGAGGATATGCCCCGCGATTGCTTCCCCTTTTTCTTCTTGCAAAAAGTGACCCGCACCTTCAATACTAATCACTGGTTGGTCTTTTGCCGATGGAATATGCTTGCGGAAGAATCGGTCTCCACCACCCAGTACCACATCCATATCAGAGAACATCACCAAAGCGGGTTTATGCCAATTCGCCAATTTTTCGCGGGCTTCGCGCATAATATCCACACCCGCATCAGTCTCTTGAATCGGGATGAGCAACGGATAAACAGCAATGGCGGCAGTATAATCTGGGTTTGGGAATGGGGCATCATACGCCCGCAGGACTTCTGGCGTGAGCAAATCCTTATTGATGATGCTAAATTCTATTACTTTGCTGGCGATGAGGTCTTTGCCCGTCTTTTGTACAAATTCCCGCCATTGCTTAAAGCCTTCGGTGATGGGTCTATCGGCGGTGGGAAGCGCAGTATTCAAAATCACCAAGCGCGAAAACCGATTATCTAACTGAGTAGCTAGTGGCAAACCAATCACCCCGCCCCAATCCTGACACACAAGGGTAATATTGCTCAAATTCAGTTGTTCAATGAGGCTCGTCATAGCGCGGATTTGCAGGGCGATGCTATAGTCACTCATCTCTGTGAATTTATCACTTTTGCCAAAGCCGATAAGGTCTGGGGCAATCACCCGATTCGACTTTGCCAACAAGGGAATCATGTGGCGATACAAATATGACCATGTGGGTTCACCATGCAAACAAAAAATGACGTTATCGCCATGACCTTCGTCTACATAATGCACACGAACACCATCTACAGTGACATAATGTGGGGCAAAAGGATATTTTTCTAAATTTTCAAAGCGGTCTTCTGGGGTACGGATAAGGGGCATTATTTTTTCTCCTAAAAATATATTTGCGATAATATAGGGGCGGTT
>CALDGT010000628.1 GCA_937942935.1 uncultured Chloroflexota bacterium
GGCTTATTTGATTCGGCAGATGGATTGGCACTTCTGTATCGGTGATGCGTTCTGCAATATCCCGTAGTTTCCGCCAATAGAGAAGCACTTGGTTGAGTGCCACATCGCGGGTGTCTGGTGTGAGCGCGATGCTTCCACTCTCTAACTTGAGCAGTTCATAATTGCTATAAAATGCCTTGCGGATAAAGTCTTCTACTTCTTCAGGTGTTATCATTGGGCATTCTCCCGTTGGCTAATGAGCATATTATGCAGGTCTTCTAAGGTCTGGTGGACAAGACTGCCGAATAACATGGTTTGTGAGCGCGATGCCACAAATCCATATTTCCGAAAGACCATATATTGACGGGGGCAGTTCAGGTACTGTAGATAATCGCTTGTGTAGGAATAACTGTGCGGGAGTGTCTCATTAGACTCATCTGCAACAGGGACGGTCGTAATATCAAAATTGCTAACCTGCTTTGCATTAGGAAGCAGAGTTTGAAATGGTTTATTAATCCGTTGCCCACTCCCTTTGAAATTTGCCACAATCAATAAATTCTTGGCGCGAGAGAGTGACACATAAAACATCCGCATAATATCAAACTCGGCGCTCCGACCTTCTGGCTCATGGTCACGGTCAAGCAATGGGCGCACCAGTTTTTCGACAACTTGAAGCCCTTTATCATCTTTACGTGCATTACCCAACACCACCACAGGAAACTCTAGCCCTTTGCTTTGGTGGATGGTCAAGAATGGGATACGCCCTTTTGGGAATGGGTCTTCTGCGTTTTCATATTCCGACTCACCGCGCCGATAAAGCGTATAGAGATAAGACATGAAGAAAAGGCGTATAAAGCGTCCATCTGCCAACATATCTGCCCGCAAAACAGGCAGGTATTCATCCATGAAGCGCCCTAAATATTGGGTGATGAGTGATAGATTGCAGATAGGTCCCTCATCCTCTCCGCTCTCGGCAAGGTCATACATTTTTCTAAAATGTTCAAAGCCAGAAAAGCGATAGAACAAATCCAGCAAGTTCCAATCTACTGATGTTGCCCGCTTAATGACATAATCCAATGTGATGGGATTATCACCCCGTTGCTCACGGTTACGAACAGAATATTCAAACCCTTTATGAGTAAGTGTACGCTTGGCACGTTCACTTAACCCTCGCGCACTATGAAGCAGGTTCTTCATGGTGTTGATATTGTAGGGCATATCGAGTGTCCAACGATTCCGATTGGCAACATCCATGAGGGCGTTATAATCTGTAGAGGCTCGCTCAATATCTTTAATACGCGCTTCCACAAACTCTTTCATTTGAGAATCATCTTTAAGGAGTTGTTTACCACAACTATCAATACTAGATACCCAAGCAAAAAAGCCATCATAATCCCTTCCCCCAAAAGTGCCTTTCTCTGGTTTACCAAGTACCTGCACCAGAAGACCAAATATATCTACTGCCTCTGGCACTTCCAAAAATGTACCAGCACGCGGAGCATAAACTTTTAAGCCAACTCCCTCTAAAGCATTCATCGCCAACTGAACGGCATTTGATTTAAGACTCGGAAATAAAAATGCAATCTGGTTAGGATCTTGTACTTTGCCTTTAGTAATTAGTTCACGAACAAGTTTTGCAATTTCCTTAAAAGCGGCATCGGGTGCAGATGGGACAGTAGAAACAACTGAAGCCTGTTCATCTTGTCGGTGTGCAGTGATGGTTTTGTCTACCCGATAACTGGCATTGCCGTCCGTCCACGAACAAGTTTTCATGAAGTCATTGTAAAAACTGACGATACCCTGCCGTGAGCGATAATTGGTGATGAGCGGAATTGTGCGCGGTTGCTTACCCAGATGAGTTTGGCAACGTTGCGGAAACTGGACAAAGTTTTCAACTGTTGCACCCCGAAAACGATACATCGCTTGGTCGTCATCACCCACAACACAGAGATTGCCATGCCCTTTTGCCAGCTTAAAGTAGATTAATTCCTGAATGGCATTGGTATCCTGATACTCATCAATGATGATATGTTTGAACAGACTGCTAGATTTAGGGTTTTCATTTAGTAGTTGATAAGCACGGCTTTGCAGAAGCGAAAAATCTGTTAATTCCACTTTCGAGCCAGTAGCAAGCATTTCACGATACTTGGCATATAACCCAATCATATCGCGCATCAGCTTATAATTACTATCTCGCTTCCCACGTTTATCCCACAATACTAGGGCATGTTCTGGGTCGAGATTCTCTTCTGCCATACGATTGAATAAGCTAATACAGTTTGAAACAGCAACATATTTTGATTCAGAATTACTGCCAAATAGCCCATTTATATATGAAATTGGACTAGGTGCAAGGATGCTTTCAATGAGATAGTCCCAATTTTTACCATTCGATAGATAAAAGTATTGGGAAAGTTCATCTAAGAGGCGCACCGTATTCTGCCGATTGCGGTCTGCTACAAATTTGCGGTCAGTCAACATTCGTTGGCAAAGGGAGTGAACTGTACCGATATACATACGACCTAAATCATAAGATTTGCCCGTGTGGTTTGTCACCATACCCAGCAATGCCCTCAAGCCATCTCGCAATTGCAATGCCGCCTTCTCTGTAAAAGTGGCAAGGAAAATCTCTTCTGGTTTTATATCGTGAAAAACAATGAGGTTGAGTGTGCGCCACAGAAGCACTCGCGTTTTGCCAGACCCTGGTCCCGCCGTCAAATAGAGTGCGCCATTTATATGTTGAATAGCATCTTCTTGTTGTTTGTTAGGAACAAAATGGGCTTCATTCCATAACTGTTCTAGGGTTATGCTCATGGACTCTCCCCATATAAGTATTTGTATTTTGGGTTGTTATTTAGTGGGGAGTGAATATGATGTTTAACCTTGAATACCCCACATCTATTTTATATTTTATATAAAAAACATGCAAATCTATATTACGAAAACTTTATAAACCCACAAATTCTATACCAAAACATAACCTTCTTCTCATGACATTTGTACTTTTTGTCGTCAGAATAGCAGTCTCGGATTATAATAACTTAAATAGTTTTAAACCCGGT
>CALDGT010000629.1 GCA_937942935.1 uncultured Chloroflexota bacterium
CCCCCGCGCCGATGCGATTCGGAATCATGCGTTGTTGCTCGAAACCGCCCGCCAATTGTTCAATGAACACGGGGTAGAGGCGGTTACGATGTCTCAAATTGCACAAGAGGCGGGTGTAGGCAAAGGCACATTGTATCGTCATTTTGAAAATAAAATGGCATTATGCTTCGCATTGCTCGACCAAGACCAGCGCGACCTGCAAGAAGCTACCCTGCGCTATCTGCGCCAAAATATCCCCCCATACGACCAACTCTGTTGGTTTTTAGAAGAAGCCGCCCGTTTTGTGATTCGTAATGAAGCCTTATTGCGTGGGTTTGATGTCTCGCCAGAGACTGTTTCGCTTCAACATCCCGCCCATTTTTGGTGGCGACAAACCATTCGGATGTTGCTCTTAAAATTGAAGGTAGATGGGGATATAGATTATTTAACAGATACCCTGTATGTGATGTTACAGGTAGATATTATCCGTTTTCAACGCAATATGGGCTATGGCATCAAACAAATTTTGGATGGCTTAACCCTGTTGGTGAATAAATTTATTCTCCCCCCTCATTCTAATACCATGCAATAATTTTGGACGGCAAAAATGCCGTCCCCCCCATTCACACATTCCATCAAAAAATTTCTAATACTTCTCTTATTCGACAAATTCGCTTTTATGTCGTATCATAAAAATATGAAAACGGACTACAGTCCACTTAACGATGGAATTGAATGAGGAGACTATCACATGGAATGGTCATTTGACCCCACACACAGCAACGCCGATTTTTCTGTCCGCCACATGATGATTAGCACTGTGCGCGGTGGTTTTAAGGAAGTTAGCGGTAAATTGAATTTTGATGCACAAAACCCCGGTGCTTCTTATGTTGAAGCCAGCGTCAAGACTGCCAGCGTTTGGACTGGTATCAATGACCGCGACAATCACTTGCGTAGCGCCGACTTCTTTGATGTCGCCAACTACCCAGAAATGACCTTCAAAAGCACCTCTGTTGAAGTGGTGAACCCCACCCACGCCAAAGTCACTGGCGATTTGACCATCCGCAATGTGACCCGTTCTGTGGTCTTGGATGTCGAATTCATTGGCGAACAAAAGAACCCATTCAGTGGCAAAACCAGCGCGGGCTTTTCTGCGACCACCAGCATCAACCGTGAAGACTTTGGCTTAACATGGAACGTGGCATTAGAAGCAGGTGGTTGGTTGGTTGGCAAAGAAATCAAAATCAGCCTCGACATTGAAGCGGTTGCTGTCGAAGAAACTGCAAACGCATAATTCAAAAAAAATCCCCCTCTATGATGTGTGGACGGGTAGGGCAGATATAGACGCCCTGCCCGTTTTTGTTTTATAGTGTAAGGATTCTATGAGAGGTGATTATGTCGAATCGTTATGCTATTTTGAACCAAATTCAGCAATTAGACCCACAACAAGATAATGAACAGATTGTATTTTTAGTCGGGGCGTATGAATACCCATGGCTGACCCAACGCGCACTCGAATTTGCGTTATTTCGCACGTATGCTGTGCCGAGCATTTCGCAATTACTCGACCAAACCGCCCAATTCAAAAATTATGGGCAACGCCGTTATGATGATACGGCGCTCATCATCGCCGAAATTGTCGAATATGGTCATTCGAGTGAACGCGGACGCGCCGCCATCAAACAGATGAATCGGCATCATGGGCGTTACGAGATTAGCAACGATGACTTTTTATATGTGCTATCCACATTCATCTATGAACCGATTCGCTGGAACGAAAAATATGGCTGGCGCGAGGTGACAGATAAAGAACGGCAAGCGAGTTTTTATTTTTGGTCAGAGGTGGGGCATTTGATGGCGATTAAACACATCCCGCCCACATACGCCGAATTTGAAGCCTTTAATATTGCATACGAACAAGCGCATTTTCGGTATACCGATACCAATCGGCGCGTAGGCGAGGCGACGGTGCAAATTTTTTTGGGATGGTATCCCAAGCCGTTGCACCCCATTATCCGCCAAGTGATTTATAGCCTATTAGATGAGCCATTGCGCGAGGCATTTGGCTATGAAAAACCTGCCAGCATTTTTCGCATGAGTTCGCATTATGGCTTGCACCTGTTACGGTTGCTCAAACGATACACGCCACCGCGCAAAACACCCTTCCGCCTGACCAATCAGCCAACGCGCACCTATCCGTTTGGGTACAAAATTGAAAAATTGGGACCAATTGACGGATAAACATCATCCCCTGCGGACATGGGCAAGTTCGTTTTTTAATACGAGGTATAACCTCACCCCTAAATCCCCTCTCCCCAACGGAGAGGGGACTTAAACCCGCCTATAAAACGGTTTTCTCCCCCTCTCCAATTTGGAGAGGCAGGGGGGTGAGGTCTGATTAAAATGTCATTTTGCCAATTTCATCCACAATCTGCAATGTCTCTAAGCTGACCTGCACCACTTGTTTGACCAACCGCACGATATACGCGGCATCATCCGCCCGATTCGGGTCGTTGGTGATGCCACTGCGTTTATCGGTTGTGACACGATATTGGTCAATCACCCAATCTAACGCGCTCCGATTGCCCAATTTATAATCGAATACCCGCGCAGGGATTCCCCGCAGAGTGAGCGATTCGTTCACCACCAATTCGGTCTTCTCTTTATTCAGGCGCATGGCTTCGATACGCAAAGATGGCGGGACTTTTGGATTTTGGATGTGTTCCAGAGGATATTCCGCCTCTTGTTCATAATTTAGATGGATATAAGACAAGTCTCGCCCCAATTTGGCGAGGGTATGAAAGGCAGAAGCATCAAAAACACCCCCATCCCCGACCCTTCCCCCACTGCGTAGAGGAAGGGAGAGACCTTCTTCCCCCTCTCCATGCGATTCGGAGTTAAGCAAACCCAGTTCCCCCTCTCCATGTGATGGGGTTAGGGGGTGGGGTGCTTTCACAAACGGCACGCGGGGCAATTCGCGCTTGAGGTTTTGCGCGTACCGTTCCCGATAAAGCGGATGATGCAACAGGGCATAAATGTGATAAAAAATATCCGATTTGGTGATGGTGGGGTCATTATAATGGGTTTGATATTCTTTTAATGCCCAATCGCTGATGTTATCGCGCCGATTCGTCCCGTCTGCGTCATAGACATATAGCGGGAAGCATTGTGTTTGTCGCCCACCATAATGATATGCAGGAATACAATTAATTATTTGTGCTGAAAATGGGATTTGTTGCTCAGTGACAGTACAAATAACCCGATTTTCATTTTCACTTTGGGGTGTCGGAAAAAATCGGGGATTTTGTGATATTTCTTGATTCAAGATAGAATCGAAATAAAGATATTTTTTTGTGAAAGGACGATAAATTGACCTGCGAATTTTTGTGGGGTCAAAATCGGTGAATCTGCCCCGTTTTACATCGGCTTTGAGGTCACGACTCCAACTAATTTTTTTATCATCATACGTCACAAATG
>CALDGT010000630.1 GCA_937942935.1 uncultured Chloroflexota bacterium
CTCATGACCCATCACCGATGCTAACCGCAACATCGGCTGATAGGCTTGGGGAATTCGTGCTAATCGGCGTAAGGCAATATCTTGAACCCCGCGTGAAATGACCCTATCGGGCAATTTAATTTGGTCAAGATGGTCGAGTTGTGGCACAGTTTCTGAGACTGATTGAATGAGGTCAATCATAAAGAAGGCGTTGCCCTCTGCATTTTCATCTAAAAGGCGTAAAATATGCGATTTTTGCCCGACCTGACCGAGCATATTTTGCACCAGTTGAGTGCTTTCTGTTTTAGTAAAGCGTCCGAGTGTGATATGGTGGGTATCTGATGATAATTTGCCATATAAATAGGGGTCTTCATCGCTCCGATAGGTACAGACCAACATGATAGGACGGTTATAAATCGCTTTTTGAATATCGCGGATGAGCGCAAGGCTTTCGGTTGCCCAATGAATATCTTCTAAGATGATGAGCATCGGCTGGTTTTGTTGCAGGATGATGTCTTTGATGATGGTATCAATTTGCCCCTCTTGGTCTTTTGGGAATGTGCTGATGTCGTGCTTGGTTAGGCGCGGGGCATCTGGCACGACAGAGCTTAGTAATGCGGTTTGGTGTGTAGTGACGGGTGTAGATAATAATAATGGCGCGAGAATATCCCGAAAAACCCGAAATAACCCTCCGTTTTCGACACCACGCCCTGTTAAGACCTGATACCCCTCTACCATCGCCTGAATCCGTAATTCTTGGATGAGGCGCGATTTTCCTACCCCAGATTCGCCACTGATGACCCACGAGCTACCCTGTTTTTCCTGAGTGTCGCGCAATCCATTTCGCAATTGCGCGAATTCATCTTGTCGCCCAACAAATCGTGCTGTTTTCAAAAAACTATCACGCACGGCGAGGTCATTGGGGTGGGGGAGGTTCACCGCATCACATAATGCTAAAATTACTTGGCGAGCATCGGTGTATCTATCTTGTGGATTTTTGAGGAGCAGGCGTTGAATCACCAATTGCAAGGCGGTTGGGGCAGTCAATTTTTCAATATTTGGCGGTGTGTATAAAATTTTGCGGATGATGCTAGAGATACTACTTTCCTCATATAAATTGGTTTCTGCGAGGACTTCATAGGCAATTACCCCAAAGCTATATAAATCTGAGCCGATAGAGGCTTGCTCACTTCGTAACACTTCTGGCGCGAGATATGCCAATGTCCCCGCTACGCCAGAAGCACTCGCTTCTGGGCTAGATAACCCAAAATCCAAGACGCGCAACTGGTTTTGCTCATCTATGACCACATTACTCGGTTTTAGGTCACGATGAACCAATTTTTGCCGATGCAGATACCAAATGCCTTGTAGTATATCGAGTAAAAATGAGATTTTGCGCTCTAATGATAATCCCTGTGTCGCTGTTAAAATGTCTTGTGGTGCTGTTATGAGCGACATAGTGAAATAGGGTGTGTTATCTTTATCGAATCCAAAATCTTTGACAGTGATGATATTCGGGTGCTTGAGCGAGGCGAGGATATGAAATTCGCGTGCCAAAGATTCTGATAATGT
>CALDGT010000631.1 GCA_937942935.1 uncultured Chloroflexota bacterium
ACCATCGCACATCGTTTTCGCCAGAGCCAATTACCGCCGAAGAATTAGAGCATTTGCAACTACTCTATGATATTCTCGCAAAAATGCGGTTAAAGATGCAAAATATAGGGTTTGTATTCGATAATAATCACAACTTAATCACCCCGTCAAAAATTGACCAAGAAATCAAAACAGCAAGCCCCGCGCCCGAAAAAGAGGAAGATGTAGCTAAGAATCCCGTATTTTTGGGATATGGGAAGTTAGATTCAAAAGATAAACTGGAAGGAGTGAAACTGGTCAGCCAGCGCCAAGCCCTTGAAATCTACTTTGAAGCCCCGCACAAAGGACATGTGGCATATCGCCACATCGGGCATGAAAACGGGTTCACGTCAACAGGATATGGCATGGGCAACCGCCATCCTAATTTGTGGTTACAAATTTGGGGTGATAATCCCGAATGGGAGTTAGACCTCCCACAAGAACGCCCTACTGAATAACCTTATTGTATCAATGCCCCGCCATCGTGCGGGGCAGAAAGGTTTATTATGCAGTTCAATGCAATCAATCAATGGGATATGGAATACCACCAATCCCGCCCTGCTCTGCCATTTGCAGGCTACACCACCTATATGGACGTTTGGGCATTCATGCCCTGTGAGCACGACCCCAAAACGCCCAATTTTGATGAGACTATTTTATCATCCATCAAACTCCAATGGATGGATAAAATCGATTTGCTAACACCCCAAACATGGCACTCTATGTCGTTATATCCATATCAGTATCTGTGGATGTCTGGCGACAATATGGTCATCAGGCGCAGAAATATAACGTTAACCCAAATGGCGGAGTATGACCTAAATCATCCCGTCATTGCACCCGCACCAAAATTTTTGACCCGCAAGGCGTTGGCGAAATTGCGCGATACGGGGGTTATCCATCCCCGCGCCCGTATTACGCAAGGCGAAGGAGAACGCCAACGCCATACTGATTTTTATGATGTTGTAGATGTGATTTTTGCTCTCCACATGCGCCAACGCAACGGGCGCAATTTTGATATGACCCGCATTAACGAATTTTGGGGTATCCGTCTAGCAAAATATGCAGAACAAGATGCAACTGAGACAGACTAGAATGGAGAGTATCTATGAGTTTATTGGATAATTTTATTAAAAACGGTACACCTGCATTAAAAGAGCCGATGCTCTCCCAATGGCGCGATAAAATCAACGCCGAAATCTGGACAGGTGATGGGCTAAAACGTGTCATCGGTTATCAAACGCATATTGACGCATACAATATCCATCCCGATGCGCCAGACGCCGATGTGCAAATGCGTAGCATGGCGCTAGATTATAACCGCATGACCGAACTCTGGCGGTTAGCCATGCACAGCATCCCCGAAACGGT
>CALDGT010000632.1 GCA_937942935.1 uncultured Chloroflexota bacterium
CAGATAAATCGTTTTACTAAAATAAGATTTTTTTTTTTTTTTTTAGCCTGCCAAAGATGAATTTATGGTCATAACCAATCGGTTTTGTTTTGTCAACAAATGAAGCGGCTTTGTTTTGTCAACAAATGAAGCGGCTTTGTTTTGTCAACAAACGAAGCGGTTTTGTTTTGTCAACAAATGAAGCGGCTTGTAGGGTGGCACTAGCCGATAGGCGTATGTGCCACCGTATTGCTAGTCCCTCCCTACGATAAAATTGATTAACAACCAAATTGATTTGTAGGGTTAAATTCATACACTGCTCTCCCGCACCACCAATTCGGGCGGGATGAGTTCACACACACCATCCACATCTTCGCCGTCCAATTGCTTTGCTAATAATTGTGCAATCCGAATCGCCACCCGTTCCACAGGTTGGCGCACACTGCTCAGAGACGGGTGGGTGAATTGCGAAATTGGGTGGTCATCGAACCCGACCACGCCTAATTGGATATGATTCATGACAGACCAACGCAAAACACCCGCCGCTATCATATCGCTCACACACACAATTGCCGTTGGCGGATTTGGCAGGCTCATGAGTTGACTCGCGCCTAAATAGCCATTTTCGACACCGTTCAGTTTGCGGTTGGTAAAGTCTGGGCGGGGTGTAATGCCTGCCTGTTGGAGCGCCAATAAATAGCCTTCTTCACGTTCTTGCCCACTGGCAGATTCTTCATCCCACGCGATGATGGCAATCCGTTCATGCCCTTTTTGGATGAGATGATTGGTCGCATCAAACATGCCCGCACGCCCATCTACATCTACCCAATGCACTAATTCATCCATTGGGGATAAACTGCGCCCAAATGCCACAAATGGCACATTTGCCTCATGCAGAAATTTGAATCGGACATCATTTTTGACCGTATACGACAGCACAAACCCATCTACATGTTGACCATCTATCATATCGGCATACGGGGCGACATCGCTATCATCTGGGCTGGTGAATAACAACAAGTGGCGGTCTTGTTTTTCGATTTCGCGCACCAAATAATAGGTGAATTGCTCCAGAATGGGGTTATATTCTGGTCGGGTATTGGCACGCGCATAACCGATAACCCGTGATTGTTGGTCACGCAAATTCCGCGCTCGTACATTGCGTGTATAACCTAATTTATGTACGACGTCCATCACCCGTTGGCGTGTTTCTGGGCTAATATTACCCTTGCCATTCAAGACTAGCGATACAGTTGCGGGTGATACGTTGGCGAGTTGCGCCACTTCTTTAATAGATGGCATATGACTATCCCTCATTCAAGCGTTTGCGATAACCTTCTAGCACAATCAATACCCCAGATGTCTCTATGGCACAAATGGCACTGATGCTCAGTACCAGCCATAACGCCACCAATACTGTGCTGATGACACCAATGATACAGATTACTACTAGAATTATGAGGGTAAATAGCGGATTTTGCAAAACGAAAATGAGCGCGTTGCGGGTTGCGCCGATGAGGGTGGGCGATTCCATCTCATAATAAAATCCTCCTATTGCTCCGTAACCTGTTTTAGAAAAT
>CALDGT010000633.1 GCA_937942935.1 uncultured Chloroflexota bacterium
TCAACGAATTGCTCCGTGACCTCGTGCCAATGATTCCTGTTGCACATGGTTCTTCTGGTGTTGCTTTCAAAGCCAGCGTGACTGGTGCGCTCGCCAGCCCACTCGGTAACGAAGTCTTCTCGATTGTTGAAGACCCCGATGATGACACCCTCATCTGGATGCAAAACGGTGAACCCGCTGGTTTGTATTGCGCCGATGAAACCGATGGCGAAGCATTACGTGTTTGCGAACAAATTGCTGAATCGTTGCTCGGCTTTGCCCCCGGCACAACCGACCTCATCCCCAGCTTGGCTGTGAGCTACGAAGCCAGCGAAGATGCGACAGAATATACCTTCACCCTCAAAGAAGGCGTGACCTTCCATGACGGTACCACCTTCGATGCAAACGATGTTGTCCTTTCCTACTTGGTACAATGGGATGCTTCGCACCCACTCCATGTTGGGCGCGTGGGTAGCTTCGCTTACTTCACTGGTATCTTTGGCGCATTCTTGAATGCCCCTGTAGAAGAAACCACCGAAGGTTAATCTGAACTGATTATAGGGACACGGCTTAACTGTGTCCCTATCTCATTTTTATTGATAGGGACGGCATATTTTATGCCGTTCTGCCAATCTATACCTAATTCACCAAAACCATCGAGGCGCTATGTCTAAATTTTTATTACGCCGACTCATCCTTATGCTACCTGTTTTGTTTGGGATTGTTGTGATTACATTCGTGATTGCGCGGTCTATCCCGGGTGAGCCTTGTACGGCAATGTATGGCGAAAAAGCAACTCCAGAAGTATGCGCCGCCCTCACCATACGTTTAGGCTTAGATAAATCTATTCCCGAACAACTTGTTATTTATATGGGGAACGCCCTACGTGGTGATTTTGGCGATTCTGTTCAACGGGGCAGACCTGTCACCGATTTATTGGTAGAACGCCTTCCAACCACCATTGAATTAGCCAGCATCGCACTTGTTTTTGCAGTTGTGCTGGGTGTTCCGTTGGGGATTGTGGCGGCTTATTATCGCAATTCATTCATAGACCTCATCACCATGATTATTGCCAATATTGGCGTATCCATGCCTGTTTTCTGGTTGGCATTGATGCTTAAAGTATTATTTTCCG
>CALDGT010000634.1 GCA_937942935.1 uncultured Chloroflexota bacterium
ATTTTTGGATAGAGAAAGACAATTGCCAATGCTACGGGTGAGGCAAACAATCATTTCTCCAATGAATGCACGCGATAAAACCAATCATATCTACAGTGATAATCGAGATGAAGCGGTAGAATTCTTATTCAAAGAAGAACCCCAAAAACATGCCAATAATATAAAATAGGGATGTGTTTTTAGCTAACCTCAGCTAAGAATTCCGATTTTTCGCCGATTATACCCCGTCTTCACCCACCCAGCGTAGGAATAACACCCGACCTGCTTTATCGCCTACAACAATAACAATATGACCTTGCCATTTTTTTATCTCTGGAAGTGTAAATTCAGTTTCGCCGTAAAACGTGCAAAGTAATTTGTTTGTTCTAGCATCTCTCACATACAAATGACTCCCTGTGTGACTAACTTGCAAGTTATCTAAATTTGTAAATGGAGTTTCACGAGATTTTCGATAGATTTTAGCAATGTCAAAATTATGCGATTTTGCCCATGCAAAGACTAGCGCCCGATTTCCAGTTCTATAGTTCTCATTAAGTGTATCTAACTTGTTTCCATTCTCATCCCATAAACAAATCATATCAGAATACCCCCAACTGACTGAACGCCCATCATCAAGAATAAACACACCATAAACTTCATTTGAATGTGCATACTGGATATCTAATGATAACCCTGCTATATCCCAAATACGCAATGTAGAATCTTCACTCCATGATAAAATATGCCCTTCTGGTAAAAGGATTGCGCCAGAAACGCTGTCTGTGTGACCTGTAAAAACCCCAATACATTCACCATCTTTATTCCATAAACGCAAACTTGAATCGCTATTTTTATATTGGGATTTTACTTCCCAGACGAGACCGCCCCAAGATAACAACAACCCATCTGGCAATTCCATCGCCCCATTAATTTTCCCTGTATGCCCATGAAATGTTGTGACGAGTTGACCATGAGTGTCCCACATACATAATGTCTTATCTGGCGACCATGATAACAGGTTTCCATCATTTAACTCTATTGCACCCTCTACAGAACGGGTATGCCCATCCAAGATTGCCAACAAATCACCATTATTATCCCATAGACGCAATGTTACATCGGTTTCCTTAAAATATTTTCCTGCCCATGATAGGATATTACCATTTTTTAGAAGTAATGCCCCAATAATGACATCGGTATGACCAGATAATGTGTTGATGAGATGACCTTTTTTATCCCAGATGCGTAATGTTTTATCATCACTCCAAGATAAGATTCGCTCGTTATCTAGCTCACAAGCACCCCGCACCATACCCTTATGACCATCTAATCTCATCATGTTACTTAATTGTTCATTGACAATATACAGACTATCCTGACACCATATTAAAATCTGTCCATCGGATAGTTCCAATGCCCCGTTTAACCATCCATAAAATTCTGTGATTTGATATAAGACGTTTCCACTGGGATGCCATAGATACAAATGATTATTCCAATCCCATGACAAAATATTGCCGTTTTTTAAGGGCATTGCGTAGGATACAGCACTTTGATGACCTATAAAAATTTGAACCATCTGACTCTCAGTATTCCACAACCGTAGAGTCTTATCCTCGCTCCAAGTTAAAAAATGTTGATTATTATATGGACATGCTCCCGTTACATTTTTTGTATGCCCCTTCACAATATGTAATGGGTGAACATCTCTATCCCAAAGAAGAATAAATTCTCCTCCCTCTTCTGCATCATGTCCCCAAGAGAGGATATATCCGTTGGATAGCAACCGAACACCCTTAACCTTGCCTTTATGTCCTGCTAGGGTTTTTAATAAGTTGCCACCAGCAGGGTTGTGTATAGTATGTTCACTATCAAGATTGAGTGGAAAAAGATTATTAGGTGTTTTGACAATAGATTCTGTGAATTGTTTTATAACCTCATCATTCTTGCGGTGGTACATCAATCGTCCGACTAATTGATGTGCAATCGCCGACTTATCCGACCATAGAATATGTGCAGACATCATTAATGCCGATTTGATAAGCTGAATGGATAGGTCATCTTTTAAGTATGTATAATCTTGAATGAGTGAATTTATATCTGTCATATTCAGCTTTGCATCCAAGAACCGATAATCCAGCAACAATTCGCGCAGGCGGGTTTGTTGCCCTGCTTCGA
>CALDGT010000635.1 GCA_937942935.1 uncultured Chloroflexota bacterium
TGGATATTAAACGGGCTATTGACCTCATCGGTAGATTTGGACATTTACAATCATCCGAAGCCGAAATGGTGATGAATCAGATTATGCGTGGCGAAGCCTCTCAAGCCCAAATTGGGGCATATTTGATGGGGTTGCGGATGAAAGGCGAAACCCAAAGCGAAATTACAGGGAGCGCCATCGCTATGCGTGCCAATTCCGAAAAAGTAGCCACCAAAATCGCAGGGTCTCAGTTATTAGATACCTGTGGTACAGGTGGCGATAAATCGGGTACATTCAACATCAGCACCACAGTCTCATTTGTGGCGGCTGGGGCAGGTGTTCCGATTGCGAAACATGGCAATCGTGCCGCGAGTAGTCAATGTGGTAGTGCCGATGTTTTGGCAGAATTAGGTGTGAATTTAGACCTCACCCCTGAACAAGTTGGTATGTGTGTAGATGAGGTGGGAATTGGGTTTTTATTTGCCCCAAGATTGCACCCCGCTATGAAATATGTGGTTGCCCCGCGCAAAGAAATGGGTGTGCGGAGCATTTTTAATATTTTGGGACCACTCACTAATCCCGCAGGCGCACGTCGTCAATTGATGGGGGTGTTCGCCCCCGATTTAACCGATTTAATGGCGAATGTCTTAGGTGAATTGGGCGCGATTTCGGCGATGGTGGTGTGTGGGTATGGCAATATGGATGAACTCACCACCACAGGTCCAAACACCGTCAGTCATTATCAAGATGGGGTAGTACATACCTATACACTAGACCCGCGTGAATATGGATTTCATGGTGCGACCATCTCTGATTTGCTCGGTGGGGATGCCCCAACCAATGCGGGTATTTTGCGCGGGATTTTGGCGGGCGATATTCGAGATGCCAAACGTGATATTGTGTTGCTCAATGCTGGCGCGGCGATTTTTGTCGGCGGCAAAGCTAAGGATATTGCCGAAGGGATTAAACTCGCTGGCGAAGCGATTGATAATGGGTCTGCACTCGCCAAATTAGATGGGCTTATCGCATTTTCTAAGCAATTTGTTGCATAATATGAATAACGACACACATGAGGATACCACATACAATGTTCGTCAAAACGGATACCATTTTAGATAAGATTCTCGCTCAAAAAGCGGATGAAGTGACGACCAGACAAACTAAGATGCCACTCAAAAAGGTACAAAATTTGGCGCGGGTGGCATGTGTTCCCCGTCACTTTGAGCAAGCCTTGCGTGCTGGCGATACCGTGTCGCTCATCGCAGAGGTCAAAAAAGCCTCTCCGAGTAAAGGTGTCCTCATTGAAAATTTTGACCCTGTAGCTATCGGAAAAACATATGCCGAAAATGGCGCGAGCGCGATTTCGGTTTTGACAGACACCCCATTTTTCATGGGAGATTTGGCATATCTCAATCAGGTACGTGGGGCTGTTCGGATTCCTGTTTTACGCAAAGACTTTATCATAGACTCTTATCAGGTCTATGAAACACGCGCAGAAGAAGCCGATGCGTTATTGCTTATTGTGGCGGCATTGGATGATGCCCAACTAAAAGATTTACATACCCTCACGACTGAATTAGGCATGTCGGCATTAGTCGAGGTGCATGATGAAGCCGAAGTGGAACGCGCACTCAAAATCGGCGCGACCATCATAGGGGTAAATAATCGTGATTTACGGACATTTGATGTGGATTTAGGCACAACAGAACGCCTTGCCAAATTGCTCTCATCGGATGTGATTTTGGTGGCAGAAAGTGGTATATCTACTCCTGCCGATGTTCACTATATGGGACAAATTGGCGCACATGCGGTTTTAGTCGGCGAGCATTTGGTCAAATCGAATGATATGGCAGAGATAGTACGCCAGTTCAGCACCCAAAAACGCCCAACGGTATGATACCAATGTAGGGGCTTGCTATGGCAAGTCCCTACAAACGGCAAATCTGTGTAATTGAAAGGTGAATTACCATGACAAAAGTCAAAATTTGTGGCATCACAAACTTAGATGACGCACGGTTTTCTGCCCAAGCAGGGGCGGATATGCTTGGCTTTAATTTTTATAAAAAGAGTCCACGTTATATTGACTTTGACCTTGCCACAGACA
>CALDGT010000636.1 GCA_937942935.1 uncultured Chloroflexota bacterium
ATGTTTCTTTAGCACAAAAGATATTTCGATTTTTATTCAAAGATAATCAATACAATGATAAACTTTCTTCAATTGCAGATTTAAGGGATTATATAAAGGATGGAATAGAACATGTTATTACAGACAAAAGAAAGTTTAATGATAAAAGATTATTGTCATTTGTTCTCTGTGCTTTACATGCTGATGAAAGGCGATTCTCAAATCTTTTTAATCAATCCCAAATATATTCCTACGAAGTTTCTATGAAGAAAGAAAAAAAAGAGGAAATAGTTAGTGTTACAGAACAAAAACATGTAGCTGTAATTGGATCCGGTGATGTGAAAATAGATAAAATTAAAAAAATTCGTGAGCAAATAATTAATACTCAAATTGGCGGCGATTATGATAGTGTTTACTTGGATAGGACTTGGTCCCTCTTACGGGATACGGCTAATATCTATGATGGATGGGCAAGTGTTGGAGGTGCTTTTCAGATTATTACAATGAAATATCCTATCTCTAAAAGTTGGTCACTTTGGCGGTGGCTTACATCAAACCCAATAGCATATAAGGATATTAGTGTATCAATTATCAAAGATGATTTCGGTGAGGAATTAGTTTTCTTTCAAGATGAAACAACTAAATTTGCTATTGAACCTATTTGGCATCCTAGAGATTGGCAATCAAGTGGTAATTACTCTAAAGCTACTGGGTGAGAAAAATTCATATTTATACCCACACATCTGCCAGATTCAGGTTGGAATTGGGTAGGATGTATGAGGTGATGAGGCGTCTTTTAAGAGTTTGTTCTAAATTTAGGACGATAAAATGCTCTAAATTGGACGCGCAGAAGCGTGTCCGTACAGGTAGGGGGGATTTTAGATTTAGGGCATGTATTTGCCCAATTAATGGAAATTTATGCAAGGAAGAGGGGTTATTTTGAATAGAAAGAATCATTTTTCCAGCGTGATGGATTTTCGATGATATAGGCGCGAATGCGGAAATAATCTTCTTCGTTGCGGATGATGTGGTCATAATAACGTCCGTGCCAAATGGTCATTTCATACCCTAATTGACGGGCTTGGCGGGTTACACCTGATTTATACACGCCGATGACGCTACCCAAAGGGGTTTTACCCGATTCTGTGATGATGATAATGCCGTGCATATGGTTGGGCATGATGATAAATTCATCAAGTGCAATGTGGTCATAATGGGCGGTGATATTCTCCCAATCAGCATGTGCAATTTTGCCGAGTGGCGAGAGATTGCAACTTTCATCTTCTATATAGCCGAATAAGTGTTGTTGTTGATGAGCGCAGATGGTCACAAAATAGGCATTTTCTTGTGCGTAATCATATCCTTTTAGGCGGGGCGATTTACGATTCCGGTGTATTTGGCTCATTTTGTACCCCATATTACTTAAAACAATCGGAGTCTGTACGGACGTGCTTCTGCGCGTCCACCGCGATGAAATATAGATTTTTACGCCCAAATTTGTGACAAATCGAGGGCAAAATTCGGCAGGATGTCGAGGGCGGTGA
>CALDGT010000637.1 GCA_937942935.1 uncultured Chloroflexota bacterium
GACGCGCAGAAGCGCGTCCGTACACAGGTATGAAATGAATATTATCGTAGGGTGGCGGTTGTGCCACCCTTTACCCGATAGGCGGTATGTGCCACCATCTGCACATTAGGATTTCATACGCCCCGTAGAGCGAATAAACCAGCGCATACAGCTATGAAAGAAATCTGGCTCAACGAACATCATCGGGCATCCTACGGAGATAACATTCACGCCAGCCTGACGGCATTTTTCGGTGGCGCTATCAGAGGCGCTTGACCCCATGAGCGTATTGTTGTGCATCCAGATGTGCTTAATGCCTAATTGCAATGCTTCATCCACAATTTTCTCGCTCACATCGGGGCTATTCATGATGAATACCGCATCCACGCCTTCTGGTATGGCGCTCAGGTTGGGATAGCAGGTATCGCCGTTGAAGGCTTGGGCTTCTGGATGTAGCGGAAACACCTGATAGCCCTGCCCCCGTAGCTTGAGGTAAATTGCGCCAGCGCCACTGTCTTGTGTGCGAGAAAGCCCCGAAATGGCGATACGTTTTTGGGCTAAAAAGTCTTGTACCTTTTCCTGATAACTCGTGCTGATGGTTGACATTTTTTTACTCCATTGCTAGGTTTGTTCTATCTAATTTAGATATACGCGCTATTCGATAGAAACAACTAACAATAGTGACAAAATGCACATTTATACATGATATTTATCATTTTATTGAAAAGCGTTAATGCCTTGCTATCACCATCATTCCGATTTTGGTTGTGTTTTGGGATTCACCGTATATAACACAATGCCGACGGCTATCGCCAAATTGAGCGAATCGATGGCATCGCTATGCGGGATGAACACCGTCTGCCCAATCTGCCCAAAATTTGGGGGCAATCCCGCGCTCTCATTCCCAAAAATGAGCGCATAGGGAGATGCAAATTGAATCGCATCTAGCGGTTTTGCGCCATCGGTCATGAGGGGATAGGCGGCATGATGCGGAAAATCGGCGCGATACGCCTCAAATGTGGGATATTTTTGGATATTCAGGCTAAAAACTGCCCCCATGCTGGCGCGGACGGCTCGCGGGTCGTGATAATCGGCACACGGCTGAATGAGCGCGATGTGTTTCATCCCAAATCCGAGCGCGGTGCGGAAAATTGTCCCCAAATTGCCCATATCTGATGGCGAGACCAACACCAGATGATTTGCATCGGCGGAGAGGGGTGTGATGGGTTTATCGAACACCGTCAGGATGAAGGTATTTTCGGATGGGGCGAGTTTGGTGAGGGTTTTATCGTCTTGTGTGAAAGGGATACGATGTGTTTTGCAAAGCGCCTCAATTTTGGTGAGGGCATCACTTTTTTGGGCGCGGGATTCATAAATCACCGCCCGACACAATTGCGGGATGTGGGTGAGCGCCTCTAGGCTAGGGAAAAATCCGAAAGCATAGCTGTGTGTGTCTTGTGGGGAATATTTTTTATAAGTCATGTGGATGATATTTTAACCAATGAGAGATAAATCAATGTGAATGAAGATGAGCAAAATTTGTTGATGATTTTCGCTAGAGGCATTGAGCCTAATACCGTTCAGTTAGCACCTTAAATACATCCCTATCCCCCTGCCCCCTTTCTCCATTGCATGGAAAGGGGGTGAAAACTGATTTTCAGGTGGGGTTTTAGCCCCTTTCTCCACAACGTGACTGAGGAGGCTAGGGGGTGGGACTGTATTCCGTATTTAAGGACCAACCTACATTAGCCTATGGTGAAGGAAGTAGCACTTCATCAACCATCGAGCCAAACAGAATTGAGGAGCATTTTACCATCATCTGCACCACTCAAGAAGGTGAGACCATCGGGGCTAAATTGCACCGCCGAAACGCTTGCGCCAGTATGCCCGATATGAGTGGCGACTGGTTCGCCATCTACTGTCCACACATACACATTGCCTGCTAAATGAGCAGTCGCAATATAGTGCATATCACTGCTAAATACGACATCCATCATCGCCCCCGTGATGCTTGCGCGATAGGCGCGGATGGGCGCAAATGTGACCGCATCCCACAAAATGGCGCTTCCGTCATGACTCCCTGTGAGGATAAATTGACCATCGGGGCTATATTCCACCGAAATCACCATTCCTTCATGCTCATCGAGTGTTGCCACCGATGAAAAATCGGCAGTATCCCACACAATGGCGGTCTCATCGGTTGAGACAGTCACAAAAAATGCCCCATCTGGGCTAAACGACACATCCCAAACGCGGTCTTGATGACCATCCAAACGGTGCAAAATTGTCCATGTGCTGGTATCCCACACAATCACTTGGTTATCTTGTCCTGTACTGACCAATAATGTGTCATCTGGGCTAAAGGCAACATTGGTCACACTGCCATCATGGGCATCGAGTATGTGTAGGGTGGTGGCGCTATTCACATCCCAAATGCGGATGGTATCATCGGCGCTGGCAGATGCCATCATCGTGCCATCTTGGGTGAAATCGGCATTGAATACCCAATCGGTATGCCCACTAAATACGCGCACTTGCTCGAATGTCTGAATATCGTACAGATACAAATTGCTATCGAATGAGCTGGCAAGGGCATACAATCCGTTGGGCGAATAATCTACCCCACGCACATCATTCAGGTACGCATCAGACAAATAATCCTTCTCGCTCATTTCATCATTGATTGGGGTGGCGGTGGCGATGACGGTATTCACGACAGTTGAGCCATCGTATACGGTTGGGAATGATGAGGATGGGGTTTCGGTTTCGGTTTGGGACAAGTGTGGCAGGGGTGCAAGCGGTTGTGCAAAAGCGCCCATCATCGGCATAACAAACAAAACGATGATGATAATCCACATAAATCGGCGCATGAAAATCTCCTTTGTGATAGAAAAATATCTTTCAATATATTACGTTGAAAACACCCCCATGCCAACAACCGTTTCCCCTACGCAGGGTCATTTTTTTTGAATCATCGCGTTTGGTGGGGATATATGGGCGCAGGCGCAGGTCATCGCATCAACGATGTCCCACTTGTT
>CALDGT010000638.1 GCA_937942935.1 uncultured Chloroflexota bacterium
GTGCGCGTGCCGGAAACTGCGAGCCCCGCGCTGAAAGCCTACCTCGATGTAGTCGTGCCGCGCTCAGTGAAACGAGCCGAGCATATTCTGGCGGATTCGCAGGCAACCAAAAACGATCTTATCAACCTGTATGGCACGCCTGAAGACAAAATTACGGTGCTGTTGAGCGGCGTTGACCCGCGCTTCCAGCCGACGCAGGACGCCAGTGTGCGCGGGAAATACAACATTCCTGAGCGACCGTACATTTTCTCGGTGGGAACGGTGCAACCACGCAAAAACTACAGCCGATTAGTGAAGGCTTTGGCACAATTACGCACCAAACAAGATATTCATCTGGTCGTAGTTGGTGGTCGTGGTTGGCTTGAGGATGAATTTTATGCCACTATCCGCGATGAAAAGATGACCGATTATGTACACTTGACAGGTTTTGTTCCCGATGAGGATTTGCCCGCATTATATACTGGCGCGATTAGTATGGCATTTCCATCGTTGTATGAAGGCTTTGGTATCCCGATTTTAGAAGCGATGGCATGTGGTGTTCCTGTGGTTTCATCGAATAGTTCGTCACTGCCAGAGGTAGCCCAAAATGCCGCCTTATTAGTAGACCCTTATTCGGTTGATGAGATTCTTAACGCCTTAGAACGGGTCATATCAGACCAAAGTTTGCGTGATACGCTTATTCAGCGTGGTTTTGAACAAGCTAAAAAATTCACTTGGGATACATCTGCGAGGCAATTAACACACTTATATCAGGCAATTATAAGAGGATAAAATCGAATGACTACCGATTATGTGCCAAAGAAAACCTCGCTATTATTGCAATTGCTTCATGATGTGGGTTCTGACCGCATTTTAGAGATGAAAGCGCCCGATTTGGGGTTTGCGGAACACCGACCCTACCCTTTTTTGGCGATTGTTGGACAAGTCGAAATGCGAACAGCCCTACTTTTGGCGGTTATCAATCCTGCGATTGGCGGAGTTCTGCTCATTGGCTCACGGGGAATCGCCAAGACGACTGCCGTCCGTAGTTTGTCTGGTATTTTGCCAGATGTTGAGGTGAGCGATTGCGAAGAAGGCGTATTGCCAGAAGATATGAAACATCCTGATGCGGAATTTTTGTATCCCGATTGCTATGAAAAATTCAAGAAAAATGAGCCTATATCGCATTATGAACCCGTAAAATTGGTCGAATTACCCCTCAATGCGCGGTTAGAGGATGTTGTTGGGGGAATCAATGAACGGGTAGCCGTTCAGCGCAATACAATTCGCCTAGAACGGGGAATTTTGGAAAAAAAAAAAAAAAATATTTTATACATTGAT
>CALDGT010000639.1 GCA_937942935.1 uncultured Chloroflexota bacterium
TACCCCGTCCTGTGCCATACCATAACCATTGTTCACGCGGGACAGTTTGATGAAACTGGTCACGTAAGGGTGTATTGGGAATTTCTGAACGTGCATACGCACGCATTTCTTGGTCTAGGGCATCACATGTCGCTAACATATCAAAATAATACCCTAATTTGCCCTGCAAAATACCATTTTCATCAATAGATTGTAGGGCATAACATAGCCCGTTGGTCAATCGGCGGGTAGATTTAAGCCGATTCAAATGGGCTTCATCATAAATCGCAAAATCGTTTGAAAATTGGGTGTGTTCAAGTTTTCCTAGCAACGCCTCTACCGATTTCTCATCATGAAATGGCTTGACGGTGACGGGGTAATATCCACCCGCACGCCATAACAACACATCGCCATAATGAGATTGCAAATAAGTTATCATGCGCTCATGTGCTTGTGGTGTTAGCCAATCAACGGGCATTATTGCCCCACTTTTCCATGATATAAATCAATGTCCGCGCAATCATCTGATATGAATGACGATGATACCCACCGCCCAGCACCATCACCAATGGAATGCCCATTTGCACAATTGTCTCTATCACAAATTTATCCCGTTCAAAAATAGCCAATTCAGATAAGCGCAATCCACCAAGCATATCATGTTCATAAGGGTCTGTACCTGCGATATAAAACACCACACTCGGATTTTTGACCCGTTTCATCGCTTCTGGCAATTTATAATAAAGCAAATCCAAATACATACTACTTGTACACCCAGAATTGAGCAAAATCCCATAATCAATCCGTTCTTGGGCAAAGGTATCATTGGGATAGATGGCGGCATTATACATATCGAATAAAAAAGCATAATCTTTTCCGCGAAAAATACGGCTATTACCATTGCCCTGATGTGCATCTAAATCAATGATGACCGCTTGTGATTTTGGTGAAACCACCCCTTTTTCATGTAACTGCTCAATGGCAATTGCAATATCGGCATACAAGCAAAAACCTTCACCCTTTTCTGAACTGGCATGATGATAACCACCACCCAAATTCACCGCGAGTCGGGTGTGCATAGCGGTATGAGTCGCCAGCAGTGTGCCTTGTGTGGCATATTGCATTGGCTTAAGCAAATGCGACTCTATCATGCCATACGGAAATGGCGCGACAATGGGCATTTCGATAGCACGCGCAATGTAATGTGATGAACATAACTCGTTCAAATATTCTGGGGTATGAACACGCAACAAATCATGGATATGAACTGGCTCTGTTGGCATGAGTGTATGTTCTTGTAAAAAATCTCCTAATGTAGCTTTTGCCTCTAACCAAGCACGGCTATATTTGCGTGTATCAAATGGGTGTAACTTTTCGAGTCCTAAAAAATGAATATCATATTCTTCTGAGTAAATAACTTTAGGCTGAATATGGCGCATGGGGATGTATCCGCATATATTTATAAAGAACGATTCTATTTGAATTCTATTGTACCCCCATTTGCGTGATTTTTCTTGCAACTTGCGCTATGATTATTGCGTACAAGTTCATAAGTGAAAGACAATATCATCGTGATAGATGAAACCATTAGTCAATGGGTCAACGCCGCCCTTAATGGCGACCAAGAGGCTTTTGCCGAATTGCTATATACATTTCAGGACGCTGTTTATAACCTGTGTTATCGGCTATTAGGTGAGCGTACCGAAGCCGAAGATGCAACCCAAGAAGCCTTCTTAAAAGCCTATTATAATTTGGCGCGATATGACCATGAACGGTCATTCAAAACATGGGTGCTTTCAATAGCATCTAATCATTGCATAGACCGTCTGCGTAAAAGACGCATGAGCTATGTCTCGATTGATGAGAGCATCCCCGCCACTTTATCATTAGCGAGCGATGACCCCGAACCTGAACAAGCCTTATTAGGGAGTGAGCGCAGTCAACATATCCAAGCCTTGCTTCATACGCTCCAACCCGATTATCGTGCCGCAGTCGTCTTGCGTTATTGGTACGATTATTCGTATGCCGAAATCGCCGATATTTTGGGCGACACCGAAAGCGCCATCAAAAGCCGTTTGTACCGCGCAAGGCAATTGCTGGCAGAAAAATTAACCCCCACTAGCGATGTTGATTTGCACAACTCGTTAGAAGAACGGATGTGATTTATGGAACGCAAACATCAACTCATGCAAGAATCGCTTGATGCACCACTCTCTGCACAAGCCCTAGAAGAACTTTCTACACTCATCGCCGAAAATCCACAGACAGCAGATGAATATCAACGTTTACAAAAAGTAGATGATATGCTCCGTGTCGCGCCTTTTGAACGCGCCCCCAAACGCTTGGCATTAACCATCATGGCGCGAATCGCCCAAACTGTCCAAGAACAAACCAAGCCAACCAGCGAAATAGATGAAGCAACCTTGCAAGTGGCGGTGCAATTGGTCACAGTCGCCACATTACCCTTATTGGTAGGCGCGGGCTATATGCTCCTCAACTCGCAAACCGACCCCGAAGCTATAGAAGTGGTCATTGAACAAGTAGCAACATTGTTACTGTTGGTCATCAATGTGATTGATGTGATGCTCGATGAAGCCACAGCCACAGCAAAAGAAGACCCAGAAATGGCATTAGCCATGTTAACCCTATTACCCACCACACTACTAACAATGGTCGGCGAGATTTTGGGGATTCATGAACCAGAGGCATAGATGTTTATGCCTCTTTTTGTACATCTTGCGAAATCCCTTCACGCTCCATACATTCTGCTATCCATTCATCCGCTTCAATACGTGATGTAAACAAAACATGCTCCACTTTTGTACGAAATGATAAAAAGGGGCTAATTAAGATTTTAGCTAATCTATTCACGAATGAGTGGGCAATAACTGTGGCAATATAAAACTTTTCACGGTGTAATGGTGCCGCATTCAAAATATCCCGTGACCGTTTTGCACCATAGGGTGTAAGATTAGTATCAGGATGACTTAAATCATCTATGAAAAAAAATGCCCCTTCTTCAGGCATCTCTTTCAGGGTTTGTATGGCTAAATCTGCCCATACATCTATCGCTTCATTTGATGTACCGCCTTGTGTTTGGATAATCACCAATTGACCATTGCATTTCCATTCACGGGTAACACCATAAGCATAATTTTCAATTATTTGTGACATGATTATCCTCACTAAAATGATATTTCTTAGGCATATCATAGCATCATTTGCTATAATAGGGGCGATTACTGACCATTTTCAAATGAAACAGAGGCCAATCTTGACAACAGTATCATCAGAATTAGAACTGCTATCTATCAATACTATCCGCACCCTTTCAATGGATGCGGTACAAAAAGCCAATAGTGGGCATCCGGGTTTGCCAATGGGTGCGGCGACAATGGCATATACACTGTGGCAAAAACATTTGCACCACAATCCCACCAATCCCAGTTGGGCAAATCGTGACCGCTTTGTCCTGAGTGCAGGGCATGGTTCGATGTTGCTCTATTCCCTGCTCCATCTCACTGGTTACGACCTTTCGTTGGATGAAATTAAAAATTTCCGCCAATGGGGTAGCAAAACACCCGGTCACCCAGAAGTGCATATCACACCGGGTGTAGAAACGACTACTGGTCCATTAGGGCAAGGCGTGGCGAATGCGGTGGGCATGGCACTCGCAGAAGCCTATCTCGCCAATTATTTTAATCGTCCAAACCATACTATCATTGACCATTACACCTATGCGATTGCGGGTGATGGCGATTTGATGGAAGGGGTTTGCATGGAAGCATGTGCTTTGGCAGGTCATTGGGGATTGGGAAAACTCATCGTCTTGTATGATGCCAACGATATTACCTTAGACGGCGATGCCAACATGACCTTCACCGAAAATATTCGCGCTCGTTATGAGGCGTGGGGCTGGCAAGTGGTTGAGGTCGCCGATGGTAATCATGTTGAATCCATTAGCAAAGCGATTGAAACAGCAAAAGCCGATACAACCCGTCCGAGTATCCTCATCATCAAAACCATTATCGGTTATGGTAGCCCCAACAAAGCAGGCACAAGCAAAGCACACGGGTCTCCACTCGGTAAAGATGAAATTACGCTCACCAAAAAGGCTTATGGTTGGGAATATGAACCATTCTTCATCCCACAAG
>CALDGT010000640.1 GCA_937942935.1 uncultured Chloroflexota bacterium
CTCCAAACCGGCACTCGAATCTCTCGCCTGCGGTATGCCAGAGGAGATGTATCGCCAAGAAATCCTCTCCGAATTTCTGTAAGGACAAGGTGCGGTCTTTCGGTATGTGGATGCTGTCTGTACCGCACCACCCCAACGCGCCCCATACACAGGGCATTTTGTGATGGGCGTGGATTGGGCGATGACCAACGATTCTACTGTGTTGAGTGTGATGGATGTGCAAAATCGCACAATGGTGGCGTATGACCGTTTTAACGGGGTGGATTGGGAATTACAACGAGGGCGCTTAAAGGCACTGTATGACCGATGGAAACCGCGCCTCATCATCGCCGAGAGCAATTCGATTGGCTCACCGAATATCGAGGCATTACAACGAGAAGGATTGCCTGTGGTCAGTTTCGAGACGACCGCCACCAGCAAACCGCCTTTAATTGAATCGCTGGTATTGGCATTTGACCGCCAAGAAATCACCTTGCTGAATGACCCCATCATCAAAGGTGAACTCATGGCGTATGAACGGCGGGTGAATGTTGCGGGTCGCAGTCAATATCGCGCCCCCGAAGGCTTGCACGATGATTGTGTGATGAGCATCGCGTTGGCTTGGCATGGGGCATTACATCACACACCAACTTGGGAAGCCTTCATCATCTGAGGAGTGGGAAGCATGAGTGAAACACGCTATGAAAAAATTAATCGAGAAGCCAGAGAAGCGCGTGAGGCATATCGCCCCGACCCTATCTGGAATAGCCCGTTGGTGTGGTTGGATTGTGGCGGGGCGGATTATATCTCCCGTCCTGTTGAAGATGCGCTATTTGCCCATTACAAGCAGTGGGCGCGGTTAGAATATGTCCGCACATTCAAAGAGGTGATGCGCGAAGCGATTATGCCGATTGTACAGGATGCACTCGGCACGCACGAAAATCATCGCCTGCCACTGCGTGAAGTGATGCGGAAACAAGGTAAGCGCCTCGACTGGATAGATTTAGGGCGGGATATACGCGGAAAAAAGCACATCGTGCGCGTGGTGGTGGATATTGAATAAACATCTTATTTGGGCAAATTAGCGCACCAATTCGGGTTCAGGGATGGTCTTACCGACTTGGAGTGCTGTCTCTAACCACAACATTTTTGCATCATCTATCATCCGCAAGGCTTCTTCACGGCTATCGCCATTGGTCATACACCCTTCTAGCAATGGGATGCGGGCAAACCAGAATCCATCCTCATCTGGGATGAGTTCAATGGGGTATGGCAAAGACAAATAATAATTCAAATCTTTAGTCGTTGGTTGCATCGGCTTTACCTGTTTCTATTGGACAAGGCGTATAGCATGTTATAATTGATATAGAGACACATCACCTATTTTGCGTAATTGGGGTGTTTTTCGGGTTCTTCTTCAAACAAGAAATCCACCGCTTTATCTCGATTATCGCTATAGATATGATTGGTTTTATCGCGTGCGTTCATTGGGGAAATAATCGTTTGATACACCCGTAACATCGGCAATGCTCTTTCTCTATCCAAAAAGACAATCCGCATCGGCTTTGGGTGATTGGGATATTTTCGCACCAAATCCCGACCCAAACGAATGGTAGAAGAGAGGGCTAGTCCATGACTTTTGGTGCTATCTACGATGATTTTCACTTTTGTGTCGGGTGGTAATTGATAAAGTTGTTCAATATAAATGAACCACTCTTTCAACGCCTCACAGCTTCCGACTTTGAAGATAAACTCATAAAAGTGATTGTCATGCTGGATAATATCCATGAATTGTGGCGGATGTTGAATGATCAGCATGGTAAACCCTCTCAAACTATCCCAAACCTCATATCATCATTATAACCATAAATCAGCAGGATAAACGACTTTTAACCCATCTTGTTTAATCGGCGCACACCCCCACCCCAACAATCTCATCATATCAACCCCGATACACTCTTTGGTGTGCGGAGTCTGAATCTATTTGATGATACCCGTTTGGATAGCATCAATTCGCAAGACCGCGCCGAATTATACAGCCTATCGGCGATGGTGTATTCTGCCATCAATTTCCGTGCGCTGAATGTGTCACAAATCCCATTGCGAGTAATTTCGCCAGAAGGCAAGCCGATAACATCAGGCACACTCCCGCGCATTTTCTCCCGTCAACACGGGTTTGTTGACCAAATGCGCCGTGCGGAACTGTCTTACTGCACCTTTGGTTATACGCTGTTTCACAAACTCCGCAACGCCATGCAACAGCCCATCGGCATTCGTTGGATAAACCCCACCAGTTTTATGCTCGATGCCGATAATTATCGCGGGTTACAAGGCTTTCCCGTATATCCCAGTCATCCTCAAAAAGAGACACGCACCCCCATTCCCCCCCCCCATGCCGTTTATTTCAATCGGATGGATTTGCGCGATG
>CALDGT010000641.1 GCA_937942935.1 uncultured Chloroflexota bacterium
TTATCCATAGCTCACATTTAATAAGTGTTTAGGATTAGTATAACAACGGTTTATAAATTTGCCAAAAAGGTTAATATTTTAGCGGATAAATAAAAACCCCCACGAGGGTAAGCGCGGGGGTGTGGATTCTCTATCAGATGAAAAAAAATAATGCTTATTCGCCTTGCATCGCCTCTGTCTGATACACGCGCACATAATCAACCATGATAGATTGTGGGAAGGTGGTGGTTTCATCTGGATTTCCGGGCCAATTGCCCCCCACCGCCAAATTGATAATCAGGTAAAACTGATGATTGAATGGCGCGGGATGCTCGCCATTACGGGTTTGCCATTCGGTTTGTTCTTGATATAACATGCCATCCACATACCATTGAATCCGTTCTGGCTCCCAAATGAGGGTAAAGGTATGGAAGTCATCAGAAAATGTGCCTTCAGAGAGGGTGTAACTGCTCCCTGTATATTGATGCCCCGTTGATGAGGAATAATGCAAGGTGCCATATACGGTTTCTGGCTGATGCCCCAAATGCTCCATAATATCAATTTCGCCACTATGGGGCCACGAGCCATAGGTAGAACGGGCAGGCAACATCCAAAATGCGGGCCACAAGCCTTGTCCATACGACAATTTTGCGCGAATATCAATGCGCCCATACATCCATTCTTGAAGCACCATGGTTCGCAATTTGGCAGAGGTATAGTGCATCCCCAAATAATCTTCTTCTAGGGCTTGGATGACCAAATTGCCATCTTCGACATAACTATTTTTGGGGTCATCGGTGTAATATTGCAATTCGTTGTTCCCAAAACCATTGCCACCAGTATCATAAAACCAATTCTGCTTGTTAATTTCTGTGCCAGAAAATTCATCGTTCCAAAGCAATAACCAACCGTCTGGGATGTCGTCTGCATCGGTTGGCATGGGAATATCGGTTTCTGGGGTTGCGGTCACTTCTGGGGTTGGTGTTTCTTCTGGGGCGGTCTGTGCATCAACATGAGGCTGAATTTGCATCAACACCAATAACCCAACAATCAAAAGGATACCGAAGTTTATTTTTCCTTTTTTCATGTGCATTGCTCCTATTCTGTGGGGAATTTTAATCACTGCCCTCTCAGTATATATCAGACCCAGAACATCACAATATCCTCTTTTGTCTGTATGCGTGAGTGATGTGGCAAACCCGATAAGTCTATTGTGTTCAAAGCGATTCAATACATATACAATAAAAAAATAGATTGGAAAAGATATATCAACGAGGATTTTAATGAAACAGGCTATTTTATTTTGTTTGCTGTTGATGATACATTCAATCGTATCGGCACAATCTCCCCCTCTATCTGATGCACGTTGGCAACCATTGACAAGCACGAATGCCCATGCGCTTTCTTTGGTATATGAGGTTGATTTATCGTCAATTCTGCCATCTATGAGCATTATAGATATTGATTTGGTCTCCTATAGTGGTGTCTTTTTCATCTCGTATTTAGATTTATCTGTCAACCAAGGGGGGTGGATGTTATGGGATTCACAAAGTCAACAGCCCATTCTTGAACAGCTTATCATTGCAAAACAGCAACTTGATGGCTTTTTATTCTCGCCATACGGCAAGTTTTTGGTCATCAGAACAGACGAAGCGAGCAATTTCGATATCACAGAAACATGCTTGTGGCATATTTCATCTGGCGAAAAATTACATTGTTGGGATACAACCATTTTTGATATGCAATTCACCCACGATGAACAGACCTTGATATTAGCGGGGGCTAATCAGGTTATTGGTTGGGATATACAAAAAAATATAGCACGCTTCACTATCCCACAATTGGCTGTGAGCATTGCTATTTCGCCTGATGACACAAATCTGATTTTAGACAGAACAGATTC
>CALDGT010000642.1 GCA_937942935.1 uncultured Chloroflexota bacterium
TGGTCAAGCATGTATTTAATCGGCTAACCGAAAGCCTGATGATTCATGTCGCCATCCCCGAAGCGCAATTTTACTATGGTGGTGATACCTCATTCATCATTTTATTTGTCATCCCCTTCTTTTTGATTGGGACATTTTATGCGCTATGGCTGATGTTATTCGGTGGTGTATTCAATGCCAAATATGTTATCGGCGCAACATTATTGGTGATGTGGGTAGGAATAACATGGCTTGGGAATGTGTTTTTAGAAGAAAGTCGCATTTCAGCGCGGTATGTGGTGGAATTTCCAGCATTAGCCATGCTCATCGCGCTCGGTGTGGTGAGTATTGGTGAAAATCTCATCCCGAAAAATACTAAACGGCTCAATTATTTTGTGGCGGGGGTCATTTGTATGCTGGCAACCATCCAAACCGCTTATTATTTCGATGACCACATCCGCCTATTCAATCAACAATTCCGTGATGACCGTGGACGAAATTATGATGTCGAAGATGCCTTATATCGCTCAGTAGGATTTCCACAAGCCACACGGATTCATATCGTGGATTTTCCGACGATGTATTCACCCGATGCCTATAATATTTTGCGCTTTCTCACTCGTGATAGCGGGGTAGATATGCAAGTCGCCACGATGAAACCAGCCGATTTCACCGAAGCCTATTTACAAACCCAACCACGCATCATAGACCATGCTTTTTACCTGCCCCCCGTAGACTTGCTCAATATTGACCTGCTCAAACGATTCTATGGCGATGAATTGCAAGGTCCGTTTTATACCGAATTCCGCGCCTCTGTCGAAAAAGGATTTTTGTTGTTTTATCTGCCATCAACAACATTGACAGGCAACACCCCTGCGGAATAAAAAGCGGGGGATTTTGCTCCCCCGCCCTTGCCCAATTAGACAATCGTTGGGTTATCGTCATCTACTGGTGGAAAATCGCCTTCTGGAAAATCGTCATCCACTTCAATTGAGATGCGTTTCTTTTTGCCATTATTATCAAAAATCCCTTTTGGTGGATTGGCAGATGGTGGCGGTGGGACTGGTGGCACGGGTGGGACTGGCGGAACAGGTGGCACGGGTGGCACATTACTGGTCACACCAAAACGATTCAAATCCAATTGCCCGCTAAACACTTTGCCATCGGGCAAAATTGCGCCCATCATTTCCACATCGCTTATATACGCACCATCCAAATTGGCATCGCGCAAATTCGCACCGGTCAGGTTCACATTGATGAGGATTGCGCCGTTAAAATTTACATTCCGCAAATTCGCACCGGTCAAATTCGCATCTGTCAAATCTGCACCTTCAAAATTGGCATCATTCAAATTCGCGCCACTCAGGTTTGCAGAGGTGAGGATAGCTCGTTCAAAATTGACATTTGGTGCATTTGACCCCGCCAAAATCACATTCATAAGGCTTGCGCCATTGAAATTGACATCTGGAATAACTACACCAGACAAATTGGCATGATTCAAAATGGCAAATTCAAAATTTGCATTGCTCACTTTTGACCCAGACAAATTGGCGCGACTCAAGTCGCTACGGCTAAAATCGGCATCTGGCATTTTGCAAGCAGAAAAATTTGCACTCGTGAAAATGGCTTTACTGGCTTGCATATTATTCAGTTTGCTCCCAGAGAAATTTGCATCGGCAAAATTTCCCCCTGTGAAGGTCGCATCTGAGGCTTTACATTCAGAAAAATTAGCGCGTGGGGCGGTAACATGGGTCAAATTTGCACCCACTAACCGCGCCCCGTTCAGGTTTGCATCGGTCAAATTTGAGCCTGTAAGGTCGGCATCATTCAACCGCGAGCCGCGCAAGTTTGTGCCACTCATATCTTGACCTTTGAGGTCGGCATTTGACATATTTGAGCCTTCGCCATCCCAATCCATGTCAAATTCAAAATCGAAATTGGTCAGCGCCCGTTTGATGGTACTTTTGCTCATACCTACGATTTGGTCGCGCAATTCCCGCCCTAAATTTTTGAGGTTTTCGACATCGGGACCAAAATCACCCTTAAAATCGCCTCGCATCCCGTGTCTTTCGGGACGAAATCCGCGCATAAATGGCGAATCTTCTTTCACCATACCTTCTAAATAGGTCACGAGTTGGTTGGTGGCATATTGCACTTGCCCGACAATTTCTTCTTCGGTCAATGAATCTTCAATTTCTAAACTGAGCGATTGGGTGATATAAAAATCATCGGGAAAAATTTCGCACGCTTTTTGATATAACCCAGTATATCCTTTCACAGTCATTTTGCCTGTGCCTTTATATGTGCCAGTGCTGATGGCACGGTGAGTCGAGTGTTGGAACGCCTTAAGCGCACGCAACAGTTGCATCAGTTGTGTTCTTTGATTCTCGTCCATGTGAGTCCTCCTCTACAATTTCCTCAATACTTAGCTTATTCTTCACAACAGGGACTTCATCAGTCTCATCGCCATCGGCTTGTTGAATCGCCAAAAGTGTTTGTGGATTGACCAGCCCACGTAAGGTCTTTTTGGCATGAAATAACCGAGATTTCACTGTGCCAATATTGACCCCCATCACCTCTGCGATTTCTGCATACGACAATTCTTCTTCGCAATATAAAATCAGCGTTTGGCGGTGATGTTCGGGCAACTTATCTATCGCTTCTTGCACCTCTAAATATAACAACAGCCAATGAGCTATTTCGTCTGGTGGTTGCGACTTATCTGCATGAAAAGATACGCGCATTTCTAACGGTTCATCATCCAACGATACCATATCATAACGCCCACCCCGCCGTAGCACATCATAAGCCTTATTCCGCGCCACACGGAATAAAAACGGGCGCAATTTTTCTGGCGGATAAATATCATCCAGATGCTTATACAGGGTGATGAATGTCTCTTGGACAATATCTTCTGCCAAATGATCATCGCCCACCAGACGGCGGACAAAACGCAATAACGCAGGTTCTAGCGATAGGTGCAACAAGTCGAAGGCATCATAATCGCCAGCTTGTGCTTGTATGAGATAATCATGTTCTAGTTCATGCGCCACGTCTTGTCTCTCCTGTCTCTTGATACAGAATACGCAACACGGGGCGAATTGGTTCAATATTTATCAAAAATCCAACGCATAATCGTATAATTAGCGGCGAGCGCGGCATAATCGCCATAGTGAGCAAAGGTATCTTGTACCGCTTGCTCCGATACTTTGCCTTCTATCCCAAAGAAATAACGCCCGACAGCCGCTTGGAGAGCCACATCATTATGCCCCACGACATTATGAATGGCTAATGTGCGTTGTAATGTCCATGAAGCCGTCCAATGACCAATGCCTTTAATCCTCACTAAAAATTGATATGCCTCTTGTGGGGACATATTTATGATGTCTTCTAATGGCAAATCTCCACTAACGATTTGTTGCGAGATAGTTATCATCAAGCTCATACGCTTAAAGGTGATTTTGAGCGGGGTCAAATCTTCTACTTGTGCCAATGCGATTTGGTTAGGTGTTGGAAAAGCATAACCCCGCAAACCATCTGCTTCTAAGACATGCCCGCCCCACTCGACTAACCAGCGTTGGGCTTTTTGTGCCGCCACCCATGCGATTTGTTGCTCAATAATAGTGTGCATAAGGGCTTCAAATGCCGATTGTGTGCGTAACCAATGCAATCCGATGAGGGGTTGGACTATAGACCATAATGGTGGATGGTCTTTTGCAAATTCATAAAACGGGGCATAATGGATGTCTATACATAATAGATGCCCAACCTGTTTGAGCAATTCATCTGGTTGAATATCAACTGTCGCCCTCATCGCTATCACATCTAATATCGGTCTTTCGGTTGTGCCACTGCTTTGCACACAGACCATCACTAACCCGCCGTTATGATGGAGTGTGCGCCAATAAGCATGACCATCCGTAAATTCCATAATGGGATAGGTATAACGCCCCAAAAGATTTATCATCAGCGAAAAATCATATGGGGGTACAGGTGACAATTGACCAATAGAATGTGGTAACTTGAGGGGCATAGATTATTTTCTCAGAGTTAAAATTCAGATTATAATAATGACCAATTATATTGGTTTGATTGGAATTTGGCGATTATGACAACAATTTTGGTAGTAGATGACACCGAAGTCAATCTAACGCTCATCCAAAACTTGCTCGGTTTTTCAGATTATGATGTCGTCACGGCACGCGATGGGCTAGATGCGCTCACCATTATGCAACAACAAACCATTCAATTGCTCATTGTAGATTGGATGATGCCTCGCATGGATGGAATTGAACTCATCAAAGCCATTCGAGAACAATTTGCAGACCCATATCGTTATATCATCATGCTCACAGGCAAACAAGAACGCGATGCCGTCATCACTGGGTTAAACGCGGGGGCAGATGATTTTCTCACTCGTCCATTTAATGCCCGTGAATTAGAGGCACGGGTGGCAATTGGAATTCGTATTATTGAACTCGAAAATAAAATGCGCGATTTAATCCTCATGACAGAACGCGCCAAACAAATTTGGGAAGCCACTACCGATTCAATTGTCCAACTCATTTGTTTATTAGACCGCAATGGTCATGTGTTACGGGCAAATGGTGTGGTCGAAAAATGGCGTTTATCTTCTGCCTATCAAGCGAGTGGGGTGCATATCAGCAAACTCATGGGCAAGGTTTATCGGGATGCTGGGGATAAATTGGAAAAAATTTGGGAAATTGCCAAAGAAAAATTAGCGCAAGGCATGGAATATGATTGTGAATGTAAAGATGAAAAACAAAATACCCATTTCGATATTCATTTTCAACCCATTAACCCGTTTGGCGGATTAGCCGAACAAGAGGAATCATTTGCGGCGGTCAGTATTCAAGATGTCACAGAGCGCAAGCGACTCGAAATTAACCTGCAAGATGCCAATGCACAACTCGCTATCGAGCGCGACAAAGCCGATAATGTGTTACTCAATGTTTTGCCTCGCCCCATTGCAGAACGCCTAAAAGCAGGGGAAAACACCATCGCAGAATATCATGACCAAGCAACCGTTTTATTCGCCGATTTAGTCGGATTTACCCCTCTCACTGTTGCACTTTCCCCACGTCAATTGATGGAAATTTTGAACACGATTTTTTTTTCTTTTTATTCAATGACCCAAAAACATGGTGTGGAAAAAATTAAAA